>DATHDT010000292.1:0-8581 GCA_035318905.1 Gemmatimonadales bacterium
CCCTGGGGGTCCAAGTGAGGCGGGGGCACGAGCCGGGCCATGTCGAAGGCGCCCGGGCGGTGGTGGTGACGGCGGCGGTGCCGCCGAACCATCCCGAGCTGGAGCGGGCGCGGGCCCTGGCCATACCGGTTGTACGTCGCGCTGACGCCCTCGGGGAGTTGGTGGCCGACGGGGGTGGGACCCTCGTGGCGGTCGCTGGGACTCATGGGAAGACGACCACCACGGTAATGGTCACGGAGGCACTCACGGCCGCCGGGCGAACCCCCACGGGACTCGCCGGCGGCCGCGTCGCTGCATGGGGCGGCAATGCCCGGCTGGGCCGGCTGGGATCGATGGGATCGCCGGCGCTGTTCGTGGTCGAAGCCGACGAATACGATCGCTCGTTCCTGTCGCTGACGCCGACGGTGGCGGTCGTGAACAACGTCGAAGCCGATCACCTCGAGTGCTACGGCACTGTCGCGGCGATCGAAGATGCCTTCGTCGAGTTCGCGGGGCGCGCCAAGCGCGTGATCGTCGGCGCCGACGATGCCGGTGCCGGACGGGTGGCGCAGCGCCTCGCGGTGCCGGTGTGGCGCGTCGGACTGGATGCGAAGGCGGATGTGCGCATTCGCCAGGTGGTGCAGGAGCCCTCCGGCTCGCGCGCCACCGTGGAGTTGCCGGGCGGGTCGTCTGTCGAGCTGCGACTCGCGGTGCCGGGACTCCACAACGTGCGCAACGCGGCTATGGCGCTCGCGGTGCTGCATGCGCTCGAGGCCGATGTGAAGGCAGGCGCGAAGGCCCTGGCGGCGTTCAGTGGCGTGGGCCGGCGCTTCGAGCGGCTGGGTGAAGCGGGTGGCGTGACCGTCGTGGACGACTACGCGCACCACCCGACGGAAGTCGCGGCGACGTTGGCGGCCGCGCGCCAGGCGTTCCCGGGGCGCCGTGTGGTAGCGGTGTTCCAGCCGCACCTGTACTCACGGACGGCGTTGCATGGCGCGGCGCTGGGCGAGGCGTTGGCAGCGGCGGACGTGGTGGTGGTGGCGCCGATCTACGCGGCGCGAGAACAGCCGGCGGCGGGAGGAGGCGTGACCCACGACCTGGTGGCGCGCAGCGCGATCCGCGCCGGCGCCTCGACCGTAGCGGTGCGCGAGCGTGCCGACCTGACGGGCCACGTGGCGCGAGCGGTGCGGACCGGCGACGTCGTTTTTACGCTGGGAGCGGGGGACGTGACCCGTGTCGGACCCGAGCTCCTAGGTATCTTGAAGGCGGGGGGCCCGGCGAGGGGGAGGGGGACCGCGTGAAGTGGCGGCTGCGGGTGCCGCGACGCGTCCTGATGTGGAGCGGGGCCGTGTTGGGCGCTGTGATGCTCTGGCTGGCCGCGCCCAGCGTGCTCCGACGGTTGGCGTTCTTTCGCGTGCGGCAGGTCGAGGTCGTCGGCGTCAAGAACCTCGATCCCGACGCGGTACTGGCGGCGCTGCGACTCGCGCCCAAAGCGAGCGTGTTCGACGACACGCACCTGTGGGCCGATCGCGTGCGCGGGCTCGACGGTGTGGCGGACGCGCGCATCGTGCGCCTGCTGCCGGCAGCACTGAAGGTGATCGTGCGGGAGGTGGAGCCGGTCGCGCTGGTTCCCGGCGCGGGTGGGCTCGTGGCGGTGGATGCCGGAGGGCGGCGGTTGCCCTTCGATCCATCGCGGGCCGCGGGGGGCGGCGGACTCGATCTCCCCATCGCGCAGTCGGCGGACAGCGCGATCGTGCAGGTCCTGGCCCGGATCCAGGCGTTCGATCCGGTTCTGTTTCAAGACATCGATGCCGCGCGGCGTTTTGGGACGCGCGGCGACGTTCTTCTGGAATTAGGGTCCCACCGCGTGCTGCTGGCGCGCGATGCCGGGCCGGAGGTCGTGCAGGCCGTGGTGCTGGTGGCGAGAGATCTGGCCGCGAAAGCGCGCCGTTATTCCGAATTGGATGCGCGCTACGCCGGTCAGGTGGTGGTGCGGCGGAAGGCGAGCGCCTGATGGCGGAGCGCCGCCTCGTCGCCGGGCTCGATCTCGGCAGCACGAAGACGTGCGCGGTGATCGCCGAAGTCGTGGGCGACTTGCCCCGGACGCCGCTCGCCAAGGTGCTGGGCGTGGGCCTCGCGAAGAACACCGGGGTGCGGCGCGGCATGGTGCGGGACATCGACGAAACCACCCGTTCCGTCGCGGCTGCGCTGAAGGACGCCGAGCGGATGGCGGGGGTGAAGGTGAACGACGTCACCTGCGGCATCGCCGGCGAGCACGTGTCGGCGCGCGGATCACAGGGCGTGGTCGCGGTGAGCCGCGAAGAGATCACCGCCCAGGACGTGGCGCGGGTGAACGAAGTGGCGCGGGCGGTGTCGCTCGGCCGGGATCACGAGCTCCTGCACGACATCCCGCAGGAGTACATCGTGGACCAGCAGCGCGGGATTTCGGATCCCGTCGGGATGAACGGGACGCGGCTCGAGGTCGAGATGTACCTGGTGACGGTGCAGTCCACCGCCGCGCAAAACCTGCGCAAGAGCGTGCAGCGCGCGGGGTATCGCGTCGCCGATCTCGTGCTGGAGCCGCTGGCGGCGTCGTATGCGGTGCTGACCGACGATGAAAAGGAGCTGGGAGTCGCGCTCGTCGAAGTGGGCGGCAACTCGACCGGCGTAGCGATATTCCATGACGGCAAGATCCGGCACCTGGCGTCGCTCAAGTGGGCCGGCTCGCACGTCACCAACGACCTGGTGCAAGGGCTCGGCGTGACACAGGCGGACGCCGAGCGATTGAAGGAACGGCACGGAGCGGCGTACACGCCGCTCGTCGACGCGGCGGAGATGATCAACCTGCCGTCGACGCCGGGACAGGGAGCGAGACAGGCGTCGCGCGAGCTGCTCGCGCACATCATCCACCAGCGGGTGGACGAGATCTTCCAGCTTGTGGGCCGCGAGTTCGAGCGGGCGGGATTCGGCGGCGGGAAGTTGCCGGCGGGCGTCGTGTTGACGGGTGGGACGGCGCACCTTCCCGGGATGGCGGAGCTGGCGCGGGAAGCGTTCGCGGTTCCAGTGCGGGCGGGACATCCGGAGCTCGGCATCTCGGGCTTGGTGGATAGCGTGGAGGCGCCGCGTTACGCGGTGCCGGTCGGGCTGGTGTTGTACGCGGCGCGGAAGGCGGCACACGGCGCCGCACCGGGCGTGCTGTTCGGCGGGGCTGGCGTGGACAAATGGTTCGGGCCCCTTAAACGGTGGCTACAGGATTTCTTCTGAGGAGCGCCATGATCTTCGAACTCGAAGAATCAGTCACGCAAAACGCGCGGATGAAGGTCGTCGGCGTGGGTGGGGGCGGCGGCAACGCGCTCAACCGCATGATCGACGAGCACGTCGGCGGCGTCGAGTTCATTTCCGTCAACACCGACGCCCAGGCGCTGCTCAACAACAAAGCCGATGTGAAGATTCAGATCGGCAAAAAGTTGACGCGGGGGCTCGGGGCCGGCGCGCGGCCCGAAATCGGGCGCCAGGCCATCGAGGAGAACCGCGACGAGGTGCTCCACGCCCTGCAGGGCGCGGATCTCGTCTTCGTCACCTGCGGCATGGGCGGCGGGACGGGCACCGGCTCGGCGCCGATCATCTCCCAGGTCGCGCGCGACCTGGGCGCGCTGACGATCGGCATCGTCACCAAGCCGTTCCTGTTCGAGGGACGGAAGCGGATGCGCCAGGCCGAAATGGGCATCGCCGAGATGCGCAAGCACGTGGACACGATGATCGTCGTGCCCAACGAGCGGCTGCTCGCGGTCGTCGGGAAGGGGATCCCCTTCCAGGACGCGCTCAAGAAGGCCGACGAAGTGCTGCTGCACGCGACGCAGGGCATCTCGTCGCTCATCTGTGTCACGGGCCTCGTCAATGTCGACTTCGCCGACGTACGCACCGTGATGCAGAACGGCGGCGCGGCGCTGATGGGCACCGGGACGGGACGCGGCGAGAACCGCGCCATGGAAGCCGCGCAGCAGGCGATCTCGAGCCCGCTGCTCGACAACATCTCGATCGCCGGCGCGACCGGCGTGCTCATCAACATCACGGGGGGCGAGGATCTGACCCTCGGTGAGGTCACGCAAATCAGCGAGGCGATCCACGACGCGGCCGGCGACGAAGCCGAGATCATCTTCGGCGCCGTCAACGACCCCGCGATGCACGGCGAGGTCCGGATCACCGTCATCGCGACCGGCTTCGACCGCAGCGGCGCTCTCGCCGACGCGGCCGCGCCGGCTCGCGGCGCGCCGGGCGTGCTGCCGTTCCGCGAGCGGGGCGCGCGGCCGACGCCTCCGCCCCCGCCGGGATACGCGAAGCCCGCCGAAGTCGGCGGTGCCGCGAAGCGTCCGTCGGCTCCGCCCTCGGCGCCTCCGGGGAGCCCGGAGTTGAACGAGATGGAAATCCCCACGTTCATCCGGCGCCAGATGGACTGATGGCCTGGCGCGGGAGTCACTACGTCGTCGCCGGCGGCCTCGTCGTGGGCGGGCTGCTGTGGGCCGCGCACGAGGCGTGGTCCGCGCGCCGCATGGTGACCGCGCGGCCGCTCGTCGTCACCGAAGCCTACGACGACCGGGCGGACACCCTGCGCGCGCGGGAGACGTTGTCGGACCTGCTCGCGCGCGCCGGCATCACGGGCCGGGATTACGTCGCGTTCCTGGGCGCGACCAAGGCGCTCGACTCGCGGCGGCTGCGGCCCGGACTGGTGTTCCACGTGCGGCGACTGAAAGGCGACTCGGTCACGCAGCGCTTGGGCGTCCGCACCGGCCCCGAGGTGCGGCTGTGGATGAACCGGCTCGGCGGGGACTCAGGGTGGAGGGAGACCGTCGAGACGATTGCGTGGACCAAGGCGCGCCTGCGCGCAACCGGGGTCATCCAGACCAACCTGTACGATGCGCTCGATCGCGCCGTCCCCGATTCGTTCCTGCCCGGCAAGGAACGCATCCAGCTCGCGTGGGCGATCGCCGATGTCTACGACTGGGAAGTCGACTTCACGCGCGACCTTCGCCCCGGCGACCACTTTGAGGTCTTGATCGAACGGCTCGAGTCGCCGGAGGGGGAACGCCGCTTTGGACGCATCCTCGCGGCGCGGGTGGATATGGCGGCGACGCCCAGCTACGCGTTCTACTTCGAGGGCGAGACGGCGCGCGGCGGGTTCTACGACGACAAGGGCCGCTCGCTGCGGCGGGCGTTCTTGCGGGCGCCGCTGCAGTATCGCCGCATCTCGAGCCGCTTCGGCGGACGGTTCCACCCGATCTTGAATCGCTGGCGGTCGCATCAGGGGACCGACTATGCCGCGGCGTGGGGGACGCCGGTGCGCGCCACCGCCGACGGCAACGTCACCTTCGCCGGTCGCGAGGGCGGCTACGGCAACCTCATCGAGGTCCGCCACGCCAACGGCATCCGGACGCGGTATGGCCATCTCTCGAAGTTTGCCAAAGGATTGCACGTCGGGCAGCGAGTGACCCAGGACCAGACCATCGGGTACGTCGGCTCCACCGGGCTCTCCACGGGGCCGCACCTGCACTACGAGTTCCTGGTGAACGGCCGGGCCACGAACCCGCAGCGCAAGGACGCGGGGCCCGTGCAGGCCGTTCCGTCCAAGTTGAAACCCGAGTTCGAGTTGTTGCGGGCCCAGCTCCTCGCGGAGCTCGAGCCGCGACCCGCGGCGTCGCCCTCCCCCCGAGCCGCTACCACCGCCCGAGTCGAGTAACTTCCTCTACAATCGTGGAGATCTACCCCGCCATTGACGTGCAGGGCGGGCGCGTGGCGCGCGCACCGGCCGCCGACGCGGACCCGCTCGCCGCCCTCGAGCGCTATCAGCGCGCGGGCGCGCGCTGGATTCATTTCGTCGATCTCGACCGCGCCTACGCCCGCGGCGACAACGGCGCGGTCACGCGCGCGGTGCTCGCCGCGGCGCGCGTTCCCGTCCAGATCGGGGGCGGAGTCGCGACCGAGGCGGGAATCGAGGAGTTGGTGGCGTGGGGTGCGGCGCGAGTCGTCGTCGGACCGGCGGCCGCGGCCGATCGCGCCATGGTCGACCGGCTGCTCGCGCGCCACGGCGCGGACCGGCTCGCGCTGGGCATCGACGCTAAGGGTGGCCGGTTGGCGCCGCGCGCGAGCGGTCCGCACGCCGCGCCCGACATTGCCGTCGCCGAGCTCGCGCAGCGGCTGCGGGCGCAGGGCGCCCGGACGATCGTCTACACCGATGTCGCCCGCGACGGCGCCCTCGGCGGGCCCGATATCGCGGGAGCCCGCGCGCTACACGGGGACGCGCTCGACGTGATCATTTCGGGCGGGATCGCGTCGCTCGACGATCTCCGCGCCGTCCGGGCCGCGGGGTTGTCGGGCGCGATCGTCGGGCGGGCGCTGCACGAGGCGCGGTTCACGCTCACCGAGGCATTGGCGTGCGTCGCCTGAGCCCGGGTCTTGTCCTGCTGCGCGCGACGGCCGTCGTGGCGCTCGTTCTGCTTCTCTGGAACCCCACGTCTACGCGCGCCATCGCCCCCGACGTGCAGCCGATCGTCTTGCTCGACGCTTCGCTCAGCATGACGAGCGGGTGGCGCGCGGCCCTCGACAGCGCGCGCGCCGTTGCGGGACGCGGTGGCGCGCTCGTGTGGCGCTTCGGCGATCGCGTCGCCGCGTTCGACTCGGGCGCGCCGGCCGAGGGGACGAGCCACCTGGCCCCGGCGCTCGACGCCGCGGCGGCGCGTGGCGGCGAGGTGATCGTCGTGACCGACGGGGCCGTGGACGACGTCGCCGCCATGCCACCCGACCTGCGGCGCCGCCCGCGCGTCGTGCTCGTGCCGCGTCCGCCCTTCTTCGACGCGTTCGTCGCGAGTGTGGACGGCCCACGCCGCGTGACGAGCACCGACACCGTACGGCTCAGAGTGAGCTACGGCACCGCCGGGATGCGGGATGCGAGAGGCGGGATTCGAGAAGCGACGCTGACGCTCAACGTCGAGGGGCGGCGAGTGTTGGCACGTCGGGTTACGCTTCCCGACAGCGGCACGGTGTCGACCGATCTGACGTATCCCGCATCCCGCATCCCGCATCCCGGCTGGTCAGTGCTCGACGTGCGCCTCGACGGTGTCGGCGACGCCGAGCCTCGCGACGACGCGCGCCGCTTCGTCGTCGAGGTGAGTCCCCAACCCGCGGCGGTGCTCTTTGCGTCGCCTCCCGATTGGGAAACGCGGTTTCTGGCGCGCGCCCTGAGCGACGTGGCGCGCATTCCCGTCAAGACATTTGTCGAGACGGAACCGGGCCGCTGGCGCGACGCGGCGACGCTCGCCCCCGCCACGCCCGCCGACATGCAACGCGCCGCCCAGAGCGCGCGTCTCGTCGCCCTGGCCGGCGATCCCGAGCGGTCGCGTGCGTTCGTGCCGCCCGCCGCCGCCCTCCTCGTCTGGACGACGGCGCGGGGGCAGGCGGGAGACTGGTACGTGGAGCGACCGTCCCCGTCACCCCTCACGGCGGCGCTCGCCGGCGTCGCCTGGGACTCGCTGCCTCCGGCGGTGGCCGCCGGCGAGACGCCGCGCGATTCCGGCGTGATCACGGTGCTCACTGCCCGCCTGGCGCGGCGCGGCTCGCCGCGACCGGTGGTGACTCTGGAACCGGGCGGTCGGGGGGGGCGCCGCGCGACCGTGGCGGCCGCGGGCCTGTGGCGCTGGGCGTTTCGCGGCGGTGCCGCTGCCGAAGCGTATCGCGCCTTGATCGCGGGGCTGACCGACTGGCTCCTGGGAGCGGGCGAGGGCCGGCGCGAGCGTGCCGTTCCGGTCGCGCTCGAGACGCCGAACGGGCTGCCCCTGTCGTGGCGCTGGACGGGAGCAGGCGAGCCGCGGCCCCTGCCGATCAATCTCCAGGGCGAGCGTGGAGCGCGCCGCGATACACTGCGCTTCGATGCCGCGGGCCGCGCCGAGCTGCGGCTGCCACCGGACGCCTACCACTACTCCCTCGGTACGGCGCCAAGTGCAACCGAGCGCGGCGTGGTGGTCGTCGAGGAGTACTCAGACGAGTGGCGGCCCGCCGCGCCGTCTCTTGCGGCGCAGCCGGGCCTTCCCGCGGAGCGCGTGGACCGCATCGGACTGCGCGATCGCTGGTGGCTCTTCGCGATCGCGATCGCCGCGTTCGCTGCGGAATGGGCCTGGCGGCGCCGCCAAGGGCTCCCCTAATGGGCCTGTGGAGCCGGCTCGCGCGCCTCGTGACGGGGGGGGGCAACGATCCCGCGGCGCGCGCCGAGGCGGAGCGCGTCCTGCTCGAAGCGGACTTCGGCGTGGCGGCGACCGACGAAATCTTGGGCCGGTTGGGCAAGAGCGGCGGGCGCGATCCCGCGGCGCTCGAAGCAGCCGTCGTGGAGCTGCTGGGACCTCCGGCGACGCCGCTCGCGCGCGCCGACCGGCCTCCCACCGTCGTGGTGGTTTGCGGGGTCAATGGGACGGGGAAAACGACGACCGTCGCCAAGCTGGCGTCGCGTCTCGAGCGCGAGGGCCGCAGCGTGCTGCTCGCGGCGGCCGACACATTTCGGGCCGGGGCGGTGGCGCAGCTGAAGGTCTGGGCCGACCGGCTGGGCGTGCCGTTTGTC
>DATHDT010000293.1:0-2170 GCA_035318905.1 Gemmatimonadales bacterium
GCTGGATGGGGGGGGGCCCCCGCGGATGAGCACCGCGGCGCCGTTGCTCTCCGCGGGGGCCCCCCCCCATCCAGCGGCGGAGCAGCACCGCGAACAACGGGACACCGACGAGCGCGGTGACGATTCCCACGGGGAGCTCGCGCGGGGCGACCGACACGCGCGCGACGGTATCGGCGAAGAGGAGCAGTGCGCCGCCCCCCAGGAACGCCGCGGGCAGCAGCGCCCGATGGTGGTGGCCCCAGACCAGCCGCGTGATGTGCGGGACGATCAGGCCCACGAATCCGATCACGCCCGACACCGCCACAGCGGCCGCCGTCAGCATTGAGGCCGCGATGTAGACGCGCCGTTTGAGCGGCTCGACGTCGGCGCCGAGATGAGTCGCCGGTTCTTCGCCGAGCGCGAGAAGATCGAGGGGTCGTGCCGCTGCGTACAAGACGACCAGGGGCACCGGGATGTAGACCGCTATGACGAGGACGGTGTCCCACGAGGCGCCCGAGAGCCCGCCCCAGAGCCACAGGAACGCGTTGCGGAGATCGGCAGCTTCAGCGAGGGAGACGATGGCGGTCGTGATGGCGCCGGTGAAGGCGCCGACGGCGACGCCCGCCAGGAGCAGCACGCGCGGATCGAGCTGTGCACCGCCGACGAGACCCAGCCGGTAGACGAGGGCCATGGCGCCGAGGGCGCCGACAAACGCGGCGAGCGGGAGTGCCCAGGGCCCGGCGACATGGAGCGCGATGGCGAGCACGGCGCCCAAGCCGGCTCCGCCGGACAGGCCGAGCAGGAACGGGTCGGCGAGCGGATTGCGCACGAGGGCCTGCAGGCTCGCGCCGGCGACGCCGAGCGACCCACCGACGAGCAGAGCAAGCAGGGCGCGCGGGACACGCAGGGAGCGCACGATTTCCGATGACGTCAGGTCACCGAGGGCGACGTGCGCCGGCCCGAGTACGACCGCGCTGACCAGCGCGAGCGCGACGAGCGCCGCGAGCCCGAGCCATCGCCTCACTTACGAACCTCCAACGCGTGGCGCAGCGCAGCCACCGCCGCCGGCGCGCTCGGCGAGGGCCGCCCGAAGAGGTCTCCCGGCAGCATGATGAAGCGCCCCTCGCGCACGGCGCGAATGGCGCGCCATTCACGGCGCGCGCTGTAGGCCGGGGGCGCGGTGCTGTCGGAGAGCACCAGGATGACATCAGGATTGCGTGCGACGATCGTCTCGATCGACACGGTCGCCGACGCCCCGGCGATGTCGTGGAACACGTTGCTCGCGCCCGCGAGCGTCGCGAGCTGGTCGAGGTAGCTGCCGCCGCCGATCACCATCGGCGGATTGTCCCAAACCACGAACGTCACTCGCGCGATCGTCGCCGGTGTCGGAGCCCGCAGCAGCGTTTCGATCGCCGCGCCGATCGAGTCGCCGGCGGGCTGGTGACCCGTCAGCCGCCCCAGCTCCCGCGCCGCCTGGGCGATGTCTTCGAGCCGGTCCTGCGCGAGCGTGACGGTCGGGATGCCAAGACGGGCGAGCTGCTGGGCGGCGGTCTCGTTCATTTGGGAACGGTACAACACCACGAGATCGGGTTGCCGCGCCGCGATCGCCTCGACGTTCGGGTTGAGGCCGTCGCCGACGGCGGGAACGCGCAGCGCCGCTGCCGGATAGCGGCACCAGGTCGTCCGGCCGACCACCTGCTCCCCGGCACCGATGGCGAACAGCAGCTCCGTCGACGAGGGGGCGAGGGAGACGATGCGGTGGGCGGTCGCGGGGACAGACGGCCGGTCGGCCGTGGGGCGGCAAGCGACCGCGAGCAACAGAGCGAAGAACAGCCTGCGCATGTGAGAACGCCCACCCCCGACGGAACGGAGATGGGCGAGCGTCTGCGCCTGAAGTGCGCAAGCGCCACCATCCCTCCCGCGAGGGAATTGCAGGTGGCGCGAACGAAGACGTCTCCTGGCTTCGGGCGAGCGGCTCGCCTTCCCGGGGACTGCCCCAGTGGCTCCAAGCCGCTACGACGACATGCCCGTTACAGTGGCGGGGCCGCGCCGGACTTGCACCGGCTTCCGTGGATCCCCGTTCGCGTTGTTGAACGCAGTCTAGGGAGTGGCGGGACCGGACGCAAGAGGTTTGCGTCGCAGCGCCCAGACGAGCGCGGCGAGCATCCCTGCCCCGAGCACGCCGACGACG
>DATHDT010000294.1:0-2183 GCA_035318905.1 Gemmatimonadales bacterium
CGTGTTCAAGGTGTGCGCGACGCTCACCTGCTCATCGTTCGCCAACGTGGCGGCGCGGGTGAAGGCTGTCGGCGCGCACATCGCCGTGTACGTAGACACGCTCGCGCCCGTGGCGGGTCTCGACTCGGCGGACCTCGACACACTCAAACAGGTGTTCGACGCCCGCCTCTTTCCGCTCGACAGCGCCACCTTCGGCGCTGTGTCCGACATCGATGGCGATTCAGTGGTGACCGTGCTCATGTCCGGAGTCGTGAACAAGCTGGTGACGGCGGGTCAATGCCACACCAACGGCTTCGTGGCTGGCTTCTTCTTCGCCGGTGACTTGGACCCGGTGTTCTCATCCCAGTTCAATCACGGAGAGGTCTTCTATTCCGTCGTGGCCGATCCCGACAGTACGCTGAGCTGTGCCCATTCGCGCGCGGAGGTGAAGGGCCTGACGCCGGTCACGTTCACGCACGAGTTCCAGCACATGATCAGTTTCGTGCAGCATGTCGTCGTCCACGGCGGACAATCCGAAGAGGGATGGTTGGACGAAGGCTTGTCGAAATACGCCGAGGAGATTGCGGGGCGGAGCTTCCTGCCGGGCGACCCAGCCTCGTTCAGTAACTACGCGATTGGCGACGTGTACGATGCGTACCAGTACCTGCTCGCACCGGGCGGCTCACCCCTGCTGATCCCGCAAGACAACGGGACACTCGCCGAGATCGGCGCGAGCTGGCTGTTCACCCGGTACGTCATCGATCAGTTCGGGGACTCCCTGGCGCGGCGCCTCGTCCAAAGTAGTCAGACCGGCGCCGCAAACGTCGCGGCGCAGACGGGACAGCCATTCGATCAGACCGTGAGCCGATGGGCGCTGGCCAACTGGGCCTCCGACCTCCCTGGCTTCGCGGCACCGCCGGAGCTTCGCTACACCACGTGGCACTTCCGCGCGACGTTCGCGTCGCTCCACAGCCAGGCCCCAACGACGTTCCCGCTTGCGTATCCGCTCGTGCCTGTCGCGAGCGCCCCGGCGACTGCGAGCATGACCGGTACCCTCCGGTCGGGCTCTGGCGCGTATGCGCGCGTGGTGCAGCCACCGGGCGGTGCCGGCTTCACGTTGCGCTTTAGTGGCCCGGGGGGAGGGGACATCGCAAGTGCGATCGTGGCGCGCGTCAGCGTGCTGCGAATCCGGTAGGGGCGCCGCTCAGCGGGGCGCGGGCTGCACCGTCGGTTGGGAGTGGTACAGCACCTCCACGCTGCGCCGGTCGAACCGCGACGGGTAATCGACGGGCGGCGAGCCGAACATGATGTCCTCGTCGAACTGGCTGTGGCGCAGCAGGCCCAGAGAGTGGCCCATCTCGTGGATGGCGACCCGGCGCATGCACGCCTGCACCTGCCCGGCGGTCGCCGACGACCCGCCCAAGACACTGAGGGACACGTGCACCGGGCCCGACAGCGTGAAGCCCGTGGTGTCGTAGTCGAACGTCGTGAGGCCGTTGCACGCGTTGGAGGCGGAAGTCGTGTCGGGCGGGACATCGGGTGGGACGCTGTCGGCCCAGAACACGATGACGTCGGCGGAGGTCGAGTCGCTCACGACGACACCCCTCAGCTCACCGTAGAGGAACTGATCCTGCCAGACAGTGATCCCGCGCTCGATCAGGAAGCGCATGTTGCTCCGTGGGTCGGTCCAGAATCGCACGGGCAACCGGTTCGTGGGCCAGCGAAACAGGGTGACGCTCGTATCCACTCCGATGATGGCGGTATCGGCGAAGGCGTAGACGCCGGCCCGATCGGGGACCCCTGGATCCTTGCAGGCGGACGCGACCACGGCCAGCAGCGCGACGCGGGCGAGCTTCATGACTTCCCCCAGCCCATGCGAATGAGGACCGCGACCCGGTGCACCGGGCGCGAGGCGTTGAACCCCTCGGTGCGCAATGCAGGAGTGATGAACTGGTGGATGTCGTAGCGCGCCTCGACCTCGAGCTGATGCTTTTGGGCGAAGGGCAGGGGGACGGCATAGGTCGCGGCCAGGCTGCCGAGCGGGAAGATGCCGCCCGAGCCCTCGCGAAAGACACCGGTCTGATCGGCGAGGTAGCGCAGCCCGCCGACGCCGGCTCGCGCCGACACGCCGGGGACGAACTCGCGCCGCAGGCCCACCGTGAATGCGACCGTCGTGAACGATCCCGCGTCGAACGAGCCGCTGC
>DATHDT010000295.1:0-6566 GCA_035318905.1 Gemmatimonadales bacterium
CGGCGGAGGTGGCAGGCGCGTGAGCGCACCCAGTGATGGCGACGGCAAGCAGTACGGAACCGACGGGTAAGATCCTTCTGGCCAGTCTGGACATGGGGGGGACCCTCCTGTTGCCGCCGAATATAGCAGTATCACTCGGACTTGGGAGAGCCGCATGTTGAAGCCTCATTTGCCTATCGCCCTGCTGCTGGCGCTCGTGACACCCGCCGCGGCGCAGGTTCGAGTCGCTTCTCCCGACGGTCGCACCCAGGTCACCGTCGAGACCCGGGACGGCAGGTTGTACTACAGCGTCGTGCGGGACGGGCGCTCGCTGTTCACCCCCTCGCTCCTCGGTTTCGAGTTCCGGGGTGCTCCCCCGCTGCGCGACAGCCTCCGCATCGCCGACAGCGCGCGGGCCACATTTGACTCGACGTGGACACAGCCGTGGGGCGAGGTGGCGCGCGTGCGCGACCACCACAACGAGCTGAGGGTCTCCGTGGTCGAGACCGCTCCCCCCAACCGCCGCTTCACGGTGACGTTCCGCGTCTTCAACGACGGGCTCGGATTCCGCTACGAATTCCCCGACCAGCCGAACCTCAAGGACTTCGTCATCGCGGACGAGCTGACCGAGTTCGCCTTTACCAACGACGGGCGCGCCTGGTGGATTCCCTCGAACCGGCCGCGGCTCGATCGTTCGGAAATGCTGTTCTCGTCCGGGCCGGTGAGCCGCCTCGACAGCGTCCAAACGCCCCTCACGGTCGAAACGACGACCGACCATACGTTCATCGTCATCCACGAGGCGAACCTCGTGGACTACGCGCGCATGTTCCTGAACGGTCCGCGGGAGCAGAGTCGCACGCTGCGCGCGGCGCTCGCCCCCTATGCCGACGGCGCCAAGGTCTACGGCCGCACGCCGTTCGTGACGCCGTGGCGCACGATACAAATCGCCGACCGCGTCACCGATCTCGCGCCGTCGGTCCTTGGCTTGAACCTGAATCCCCCCAGCGTGATCCCGAACACGAGCTGGATCAAGCCGATGAAGTACGTCGGCATCTGGTGGGGCATGCACATCAACACCATGACGTGGAGCTCGGGGCCGAAGCACGGCGCTACGACCGCGAACACGAAACGCTACATCGACTTCGCGGCGGCGAACGGCCTCGGGGGCGTCCTGGTGGAGGGCTGGAACGTCGGCTGGGACGGCGACTGGATCCAGAACCGCAACGCCTTTTCGTTCACGAAGCCCTACCCGGATTACGATCTCGTGGAGCTCGCTCGTTACGCCCGCGACAAGGGCGTGAAGCTGATCGTGCACAACGAGACCTCGGGCGGCTTGGAGAATTACGAGCGCCAGATCGACAGCGCCTACACGCTCTACCACTCGCTCGGGTTGGACGCGATCAAGACGGGCTACGTCACCGACTTCGTTGGACAGGGAGATTCGCATTACGGCCAGTACATGGTGCGCCACCACCGCCGTGTCATCGAGAAGGCGGCGCAGTACGGCATCATGCTCGACGTCCACGAGCCGATCCACGACACGGGCGAGCGGCGGACCTACCCCAACATGCTGAGCCGCGAGGGCGCGCGGGGGCAGGAGTACAACGCGTGGAGCGGCGAGGGCGGCAACCCGCCCGAGCACGAGACGATTCTCTTCTTCACGCGGCTGCTGGACGGCCCAATGGACTTCACGCCGGGCATCTTCGATATCCTGCTCCAGAGCACAGGCCGTCCCCGCCGGCTCGACGAGCCGCGCCCGCGCACGACGCTCGCGAAGCAGCTGGCGCTCTACGTGGTGATCTACTCGCCCGTGCAGATGGCGGCCGACCTGCCGGAGAACTACGAGCACAAGCCGGCGTTCCAGTTCATCCGCGATGTCGCGGTCGACTGGGACACGACGCGCGTGCTCGAGGGGAAGATCGGCGATTACGTGATCGTCGCGCGCAAGGCGAAGGGCAGTCGGGAATGGTTCCTCGGAGCGATCACAGACGAAGAGGCGCGGACCTTCGACGTCCCGCTCTCGTTCCTGACGCCGGGGCGCCGCTACGTCGCCGAGATCTACGCGGACGGGCCCGGCGCCAACTGGGCGACGAACCCGCTCCCGGTGACCATCTCGCAGCGCCCCGTCACGTCGCTCACGCGGCTCCACATCGTGCTCGCGCGCGGCGGCGGTCAGGCGATCCGTATCCGGCCGGCCCGATAGGAGTCGCTGCCATGAACCAGCCACGCCCGGTCGCCCGCGTCGTAAACCTGATCCCGCCCGAGTCGCAGCAGCTTTGGTCGGCGACCGAAGACGAGGCGCGGCGGCGCCTCCTGTCGACTGATGCCGCCGCCGTGCTCGAGATCGACGGATCGTTTGCCCTCGTCGCGCTGGATCCGAGCGATGGCGAGCGCGTCGTGCTGGCGCGCAGTCTCGACCGCCCGTTGCGTTACTTCCTCGCCAAGGCCGCCGCTGGGCCGGTGCTGATCGTGGCGGAGCGGATCGATGAGATCGCGGCGGAGCTGGGCCGCCGCGGGTGGGCCGGTCAGTTCCATCCGTCGTACACACGCATGGTCCCCGCGCATCACGTCACGACCCTGCGCTTGATCGGGTGTCCCGATCCGAACCCCATTCATCGCCGTTTCTTCGATCCGCCGCGCGCGACGCTGCCGCCGGATCTGGACGTCATCGGCCGGCGCTACGTCGAGGCTATCTACGAGGAGTTGCGGCGCTGGCTCGCGGCGCAGGATCAGGAGAATCGGGCCGCGCCGATCGGCGTGCCCTTCTCCGGCGGCATCGACAGCGGGGCCGTGCTCCTCTGCCTGAACCGGCTCCTCCTCAATGAAGGGCAGTCTCCCGCCCGCCTGAAGGCGTTCACCCTCGCCGTGGACGGCGGCGGCGATGACGCGCGCCAGGCACGCGAGTTCCTGCGGCATGCCGATCTCGAGATGCTGGGCGAAACGATCGACGTGCCATCGAGTGCGCTCGACCCGCTGCGCGCCGTCGCGGTCATCGAGGATTACAAGCCCCTCGACGTGGAGTGCGCGGCGGTCAACCTCGCGCTGCTCGCGGAGATCCGGGCGCGCTACCCCGCGTGGCGGCTGCTCGTAGATGGCGACGGCGGAGATGAGAACCTCAAGGATTATCCGATCGAGGCGAACAGCGAGCTGACGATCCGCAGTGTGGTCAACAACCGCATGCTCTATCAGGAAGGATGGGGCGTGGAGTCGATCAAGCATTCGTTGACCTACTCCGGCGGCTTGAGCCGCGGCTGCGTGCGCGGCTATGCCTGCGCCCGCGCCTACGGATTCAGCAGTTTCAGCCCCAACACGCGTCCCTCCGTAATCGCGGTCGCCGAGGCGATTCCCTTTGCCCGGTTGACCGAGGGCTCCACTGAGCGCCTGTACGCGCT
The DNA here is from genome assembly GCA_035318905.1 of Gemmatimonadales bacterium. Lineage (GTDB taxonomy): Bacteria > Gemmatimonadota > Gemmatimonadetes > Gemmatimonadales > GWC2-71-9 > 20CM-2-65-7. The sequence goes on from DATHDT010000295.1 coordinate 3,372, forward strand.
CAAGGGAGAGATCGTCGGCCGCGGCATTCGCGCAGTGCTCGGGATCGAGATGCCCGTGTATCCCAAGCGGCGCTTCCAGGACGGGGTGCCCCAGCGGTTTCAGGGCGACGAAGAGGGCTATCGCCGACACTTCCTTGAGCTCCACTGAAGACTGGCGCATAAAAAGCCTCCGCGCGCCCAAGCCCAGGTTCGACCCATGGGTGGCGCACGGATCGACGATCGACTCCGAACGTCGGCCTGGAGGTCTCGTCGAGCGCGCGTTGACGGTGTTTCTCACCGGCGCCGAGTGCCCGTTCACGTGTTCGTTCTGCGACCTGTGGCGCTGGACCCTGGACGGCCCCACACCGCCCGGCGCCCTACCCACGCAGCTGCGTCGTGTCCTCGAGACGCTCGAGAAGCCGATGCCCGATCGCCTCAAGCTCTACAATGCCAGCAACTTCTTCGACTCCCGCGCGGTCCCGCCCCAGGACCTGCCCGCGCTCGCGGAGCTGGCCAGTCCCTTTATCGCCGTCACGGTCGAATCGCACGCCAACCTGATCGGTTCGCCGGTCCTCGCGTTCTCTGCGCGCATCCCCGGCCGTCTCGAGGTGGCCATCGGTCTCGAGACGATCCACCCCGTGGCTGCCGCGCACCTCAACAAGCGCATGGACCTGTCGCGCTTCGACGCCGACGCTGGCTTTCTCATGATGCACCAGATCGACCTGCGCGTGTTCGTGCTCGTCGGCGCGCCTTTCGTCCCGCCCGAGGAATCCCTCGAGTGGACCGTGCGGACCGTGGAGCACGCCGCTCACAAGTGCGAAGCGGCGGCGATCTCCCTCATCCCCGTGCGCGGCGGCAATGGCGAGATGGAGCGGCTCGCGGCCCTCGGCCACTTTGCGCCGCCATCCCTGCGGCAACTCGAAACCGCGCTCGACCATTGTATCGGCCTGGGGGAGGGGCGCGCCGTCGTCGCGGCCGATCTGTGGGATGTCGATCGACTCCCCGCTTGCGCCGAGTGTGGACCGCATCGTGTCGAGCGTCTGCGCCGCATGAATCTCACGGGGCGGAGCGAGCCACCGGTCACCTGCAGCGACTGCGACTAATGGCCAAGAAGTGCGCGGTCGCGATTGTCGGCAGTGGGTTCTCGGGGTCGATCCTCGCCCGGGTGCTCGCCGTGCAGGGTCACGATGTCGTGCTGTTCGAGCGCGGCAGGCACCCACGCTTCGCGATTGGGGAATCGACGACACCCCTCGCGAACCTCGCGCTCGAGCGCCTGGCGCGCCGCTACGGGCTGACCGACTGCTACCACCTCGCGGCCCACGGCCGCTGGCTCGAGCGCTATGCCAACGTGATGCGAGGACTGAAGCGCGGGTTCACGTACTATCGGCACCACCCTGGCGAGCCGTTCGTCAATCGCGGCCTCGACGCGGAGCGGCTACTGGTGGCCGCGAGTCCGTCCGACGACATCGCCGACTCACACTGGCTGCGCGCCGACGTGGATCACCACTTCGTGCGCGAGGCACTCGCCGCTGGTGTCGACTACCGCGACAACGTCGAGATCACCGAGGTCGCGATTACGAAGCGTGGCGTGAAGCTCAACGGCCACCAGTTCGACTTCGTGATCGACGCGTCGGGGCCCGGCGGCTTCCTGGCCCGCCAGCTCGCGATTCCCTCAGGGCTCGCGCGCACACACACCCGCTCGGCGCTCGTGTTCAGTCATTTCAAGGATGTGAAGACGATGCCCGAAGTGGTGCCGAATCTTCCCGAGGGCCCCTATCCCGACGACTGGGCCGCGGTGCACCACATCGTCGACGGCGGATGGATGTACGCGCTGCGCTTCGACAACGGCGTGACGAGCGCGGGATTCGCGCTCGCGCCTGCGGGGTTGGCGGCAGTCACACGCTCGAAGGCACCAGACGCGGCAGCGTTGTGGCGGCTCCTGCTCGACCGCTATCCGACGATCGGCGCCGCGTTCGGCGACGCGACGCCCACCAGGCCCATCGCGTTCCGCGCGCGCATCCAGCACCGGCTCACCCGCGCCACGGGCGAACGCTGGGCGCTGATGCCCCACGCCTACGCCTTCGTCGATCCGTTGTTCTCGACGGGCATTGCGTGGAGCTTCCGCGCGATCGAACGGCTGGCGTTGTGCTTCGAGGACGGGCTCCCCGATGCGAAGGCGCTCGCCCGCTACGCCGCGCTGCTCCACGCCGAAGCAGACCAGATCGATCGACTCGTGGCCGGCGCCTATGACGCGATGCCTCGGTTCGACCTCTTCGCGGCGCACGCGATGATCTATTTCGCGACGGTGTCCTATGCCGAAGTGCGTCAGCGGTTGGTCGAGGCCGATCCCTGGAGCGGATTCCTGGGCGTCGGCGACCCGGTGCTCGAACCGCTGCCACGCGCCAGCCAGCGCCGGTTGGGGCGGAAGGGGTTCGCGCAATGGGTGGCCTCGGCCATCGCGCCCCGCAACATCGCGGGGCTCGCCGACCCCGCGGCGCACAACCTCTATCCCGTCGACCTGGACGTGTTGGTGGACCGGCACGCGCTACTGGGACTCTCGCGCGAGGAGATCATCGCCGCGCTCCCGGCCCTACGGGGGGGGAGGGGGAGCGTTACGGACCGATCGCGTGTTGTACTGCCGCAGGTAGCGCAGGTGCGCTGAGTCGGCCGGATACGCCTCGCCCGGGGCGTAGGGGTAGCTCTGAATCGCATGGAACGGCAACGGCGCCACGCTGTCGCCGTAGGCGGTGTGTAAATCGGCGTCCTTGATCCAGCCATCCGTATAGAGCAGGAACGTGCGCCGCCACCCCGGTGGCAGTGGCGCCTCGGGCGCCGTGAACTCGAGCGTCGTTTCATCGCCCGGCGCCATGATCACGTAGCGGTCATCCGGCTTGCCGACGAGGGGCAGTACGTCGCCGAAGCGCGTGAACCCTCCTTCGATCGTCCGCCACGGCGACTCCTTGCTGACGTCGTCGTACGCAAACCAGTGCGGTCCGTAGCGGCCGCCGCGCCGATACATGCGCGAGAAGCCGCGGTAGTGCAGATCGGCCGAGGCGGGCGTCAGGGTCGTGAGGTGCATCGGACTCGTGGGGGCTTCGTGCGCTACGAACACCTGATCCCAGTAGACCTGCAGGTTGGTGCGAATGCGCACGTGGTGATCGCTGGTGGGAAAGCGGCCGGCGAGATCGACAATGACGGTTTTGTCCTTGCCCGACG
>DATHDT010000296.1:0-2069 GCA_035318905.1 Gemmatimonadales bacterium
GGTGGTGCGGCCCCGGATCACGTGGGAGCCAGCCTCGACGAGCAGGTCGTAGCGCTGCCCGTGCACGGGAGTGAACGTGGCCACGAAACGCGCTGGGTTTGCCGTGTCGGGTTGGTAGGAGAACACGGCGCCGGAGGTGTCACGCACCTCGACGCGAGCGGGCGGCGTCGCGAGGGGCCGGAGTGCGACCACGATCGGGTCGCCTGCAGGGATCGTCCGCTCGATCCACAGAACCTGCTCGGATGCCTGCGGGCTCAGGACGCCCTGCACCACGACTTGCTCTTCGCCCGGCGGTCCCTGGACCTGCCGAAACCCGCAGGCAGCTGCACAAAGGAGCGGGGCGACGAACGCTGGGCGCATGATCCCGGTGTTACACGCCGGCCCTGCGGACGGCAAGCTGAGGCGCCCTAAACGTCATAAGGGGGGGAAACACGAAGCCCCCGGGTCGGCTCGATAGGCCGCCCGGGGGCTCCGACACATCGGCTACCCAGAGCCGGGGGCTTTCACCCACCGTTCTTCTTCCTGCTGCCGCCGGTTGACTGTTGCGTCGCTCGGTAGGGCAAACAGGAGCCCTGGCTTCCATCCCCAAGCAGCCTGGCCGGGCCGCAAGGTTCGCCAATGTGAGTGCTACGGGTCAGATCGGGTCGCGGACCGACCTTCCGCACTGCACGTCGAGGCACTACGTCGACGTGGATGAGGCAACGCGACTGGCCCCACCTGTCCGACCCAGAGAGCTGCTCCCGGATCAATGAACGCCTGAGCCCTTGATTGCGTCGGCGTTCTCCCCGGAATTTCCGTTCGGACCCGTCTTGAAGGCGTCGTTGAGACTAGAGGTCCCAACCCTTCCCTCCAAGCCGCGTGGGATGAATATAGGGGCCCCCAAAAAGCGCGCAAGTGCCGATGTTTCTTCGGGTTAGCTCACTTCGATGTGCACGGATTGTGGATGCTAACCCGCTACCTGGCCGTCCTTTCCACCGACCTTCCACACGATGTGGAGTTGTGAATCCACACCGCGCACGTTCCCACATCAGTGTCTGGGGACCACCGCGGCTTGCGCAAACCGCCGCATGGCCTCGTCGAGACGGCGCAACCGGAAGGGCGCCCAGGCCCGCACGCTGTCGGCGCGCTCCTGCCAACGCACGGTCGTGTCGTACTCGCGCTGGCACGTCGTGAGCGCCGCTCGCAAAGCGCGAGTTTCGCGCCGCAGGTCCGGCGGCGCCCCGGCGGGGTAGGAAGCGGTCACTGTCGAATCGAGCCGCACCAGGGCCGCATCGGCGGCGACGCAGCTACCGTGCATGCGCTGCGCGCGGTTGTAGAGCACAACCGGCGATGCGCCGCCCAAGTCGGTGCGGAAGTTGTACGCGGCGCCGCGCACGCGGTCGAGCGAGTCCTGGACTTCCTTCAGCGCCGCGATGACGCGCGTGCGCGCCGCGCTATCGGGCGCGGGGCGCTGAACGAGAACGGAAGACGTCCAGACCGCGAGAAATGCCGCGACCAGCATCAGCCGTCGATCGCGACTTCGGAGTAGGTGAAGGGGTCGTCCGGTTGGGAGGGGATGAACAGGAACCCGGCACCGCCGGTGGCCCACCAGCCGGCGAGGAGCTGCGTCGAGTGGGTCGTCGTGCCGCCGCCGGCGAACAGCTCCTGGGTCCAGCGGCGGATGTGTCGCAGTTCGGGCGCCCGGCGCGACAGCATCGAGAGCACGGCGCTCATTCCCTGCGTGGCTCGCAAGAAGTGGGCGATGGCATGGACGCGCTGCGCGAAGATGTAGGCTCGCACACCGGGCTCGTCGTACAGCAGGGTACCTTCGTACGGGTCGGCGGGCGGTGCGTCCATGCGGGGGCCGAAATAGATGAAGACACGCGCGTCGCCATCTTTGCGCTCGATCACGGCGGCGGCGGAGTCGGGGCCGAGGCGGCCCGCGTGCACGAGGTCGTCGGGAAGCACGACGCCGACCTGGCTGGTCCACTCGAGCGCGGCCAGGGCCTGGTCCAGCGGACAGCCGACGCCGTCGTCGTAGGCGACAAGACGCGGCGCTTCCCCGGCCCGTTGGAAGAAGTGGGACAGGG
>DATHDT010000297.1:0-4817 GCA_035318905.1 Gemmatimonadales bacterium
GATCAGCCCCGCGTACAGCTCGCGCCCTTCGACCAGCTCCTCCACGATGGCGGCCTGGGTGAACTTCTCGTGAATGAAGTGCACACGCTCGGCGAGGGACTCGTCGTTCTCCACTACCGACGCCTGGGCGATGCCCACGGACGCATCCTCGAGCAGCGGCTTCACGATGAGCGGGAAGCGCAGCTCGGAGGGCCGCACCAGCTCGTCACCCGGATGGAACTCCGCGAAGGCCGGTACGCGAATGCCGTGATAGGCCAGGACCTTCTTGGTGAGCGACTTGTTGCGCGCGACGAGTAGCGCCGTGGGTGGCGAGCCGGTATGCACGTATCCGTGCATCTCGAGCACCGCCGCCACGGCGTACTCATGACGCGCGCTGCCGCGGAACGCCTCGCAGCCGTTGAAGACGACCTTGGGCCCGAACGCGGTGAGCCGTTCGAGCATGGGGGCGAGCTCGCTCCCGATCCCCACCATCATCACGTCGTGCCCGTTGGCGAGCAGCGCGCGCGCGACGTCGTACTCCGCCTCCTCGACCTTCGTCTCGAGCTCGCGCTTGTAGTCCGCGTCGGTCCATTCGGGATGCAGGGCGTCGAACACGACGGCGATCTTCATCCGCGCACCCGCCCCATGTCCCTCCCCACGGTCCGCAGGGCGATGAGGATCACCGCGCCGCCGAGCACGCCGACCGCGGGGAGCAGGAGCATCGCGGTGCGCAGGCTCCCGGTCTTGTCGGAGAGATACCCGATGAGCGGCGGCGCCAGGGCATCACCCGCGAGGTGGGAGAACAACACGAACGCGCCGAGCACCGACGCTTGGACGGCGGGCGGCACGACGTCGAGGATCACGGCGGCCAAGGGACCGTTGTACCAGGTATAGAGGAAGTAGGTGGCCATCACCAAGGGCGCAAACCAGCGCAGGTCGTCGACCATGATCAGCGCGACGCACACCGGGCCGCCGAGCACGAACCCCGCACCGGCCGCGAATACCCGCCCGCCAGGCCAGCGCTGCTGCAGCCAGTCGGCCACGCGCCCTCCGAACAGCGCGCCCAGCACGCCGCCGGCGAGTGCCCATATACCGCAGTTCGACCCGATGTCCCCGACCGAGAACCCGTGGACCCGGCGCATGAAGCTGACGCCCCACGCGATGAGGCCGTTGACCGCGAAGGTGACCATCGCCCCGCCGAGGAAGATCCAGATCAGCGTCGGCGTACGCAGCACGAGCGCCGCGGCGTGTTGGAAATCGTCGAGCGCGCCCGCGGCCACCTCGCCTGCTTCGGTCGTGCGGCGGACAGCGGCGGGAACGAGGCGCCAGACCGTCCAAGCCACTCCGACACTCACGCTCACACTGAACACAGCGGCGTCCACCTCGGAGGGGATGCCGTCGATCAACGCGAGCACGCCGGCGAGCGATGCTCCCACGCCGGTGCACACTGCCAGCGGGAGCACGTACCGGATCACGCCGCGGACCCCGTGCTTCCACCACAGCCCCAGCGTCTCGACGATCGGCGGGGGCGGGCGGCGGTCGAGCTCCCGGATCCGCGAAGCGAGCACGGCGAGGAGGATCCCCGGGGCCCCCATCGCGAGGAACGCCCAACGCCAGCCGTAGCGCTCGGCCACCATGCCCCCGAGCACGATGCCGAGCAGGCCGCCCAGCGCCATCCCGACGGAGTAGATGCCGATGGCGAAGGCGCGGCGGCGTCCTTTGTAATACTGGGCGATGATCGCCTGCGACGCGGGGCCGTACCCCGCTTCACCAACGCCGACCAGGGCGCGGCAGGCGAACAGCTCCCAGAAGCGGTGCACCAGGCCGCCGAGCGCGGTCGCGATGCTCCAGATGGCGACGCCCCAGGTGATGACGAGGCGGCGCGAGCGCAGGTCGGCGAGCGCGCCGAGCGGCAGCGCGAAGAGCGAGAGCACGATGATGTACGCCGACCCGAGCCAGCCGAGCTGGACGTCGGTGAGATGCAGGTCCCGCTTGATCGGCTCGAAGACCGCGAACACGACGTTGCGGTCCAGGTAGTTGAGGAGGTTGATCAGCGTGAGCAGTCCCAGGACGTACGCCGCGTACGTCCGGGTCCCGCTCGGAGAGGCTTCGGTGTTATGGGGTGCGCCCGCCAGTGGCTGCCTCCGCACGGGCATCGCGATCTGCCTTGGCCTCGAGATACGACTCGGTCAGCGCGCGCATCAGCTCGTCGCGCCGCCCGTACAGCCGCCGCAGTTTGCGCGGTTTGCGGCGGGCGAGGGCATAGGACGCGAGAATCGGGAAACCAACGGTGTTGTCGAGGTAACACACGACCGTGTCCGGCAGCTTGTCGGGATCCACTTTCCCCCAGCTCACGGCCTCGGAGGGCGTCGCCCCGGAGAGACCGCCCGTATCGGGGCGTGCATCGGTGAGCTGCAGGTAATAGTCGTGGCCCTTCTCGCTGATGCCCAGCACTTCCTGAATCTGGGGCTCCGTTTGCAGCACGAAGTTCTTCGGGCTGCCGCCGCCGATGATGAGAATGCCGCTCTTGCCACCGTGGGTCTTGGCGGCGAACACGATCGCCGACGTCTCGTTCACGTCGGCGCTGACGTCGAAGCGCAGCTTGCTCCCGCTGAGCGCCTGTTCGGCGACGTTCATGCCGATGGACGAGTCACCCGGCGAGGACGTGTAGATGGGCACGCCGCACGTGTGCGCGACACCGAGCAGCGATTTGCGCGAGATCCCGAGCGCTTTCTCGCGCTCGACGATGTAGCCGCCGAGCAGGTAGTGGTACTCTGCCGTGCTCATGGGACGCTGGAACTCCGGGCGCCCCGACACTTCGCGAATGAAGCGGTCCGTCGAGAGCAGCACGTCGTAATGGAAGAAAATGTCGTAGATGCGGACGACGCCTTCCTCACGCAGCACCACGTCGTCGGCGAAGGGCGTCCCCTTGTGCATCGCCATTCCGAGACCGAAGTGCGCGTCGTGATAGAGATTCGCGCCCGTGGAGACGATCCAGTCGAGGAACCCGGCCTCGATCAGCGGGATGATCGTGGACATACCGAGACCCGCCGGCGTCATCGCGCCCGTCAGGCTCATTCCGACCGTGACGTCGTCCTCGAGCATCCGCTCGGCAAAGAGGCGGCACCCTTCCGCCAGCCGGCCGGCGTTGTAGGCGAGAAACGCGTTCTCCACCAGCTCGGCGACCGTTTCCTTGCCGCTGATGGGCTTCGGGTTGATGCGCGGTCCGCGCAGGAACTCGTTCGTCATTGGCTCGGCGGTTAGGGGTCGATGACTTGATGAGCGCGGCTGCGGCGCTCGCGGGCGTCGACGATCCACCGCACCGCCTCGTCGGGCTGGTCGGTGACGCGGATCAGCTGGAGGTCCTCCGTCGCGATCTTCCCCTCGGCCGCCACTCGGTCGCGCAGCCAGTCGACCAGCCCCTGCCAGTAGGCACTGCCGAAGAGCACCACCGGGAACTGCTTGACCTTTCCCGTCTGTACGAGGGTGAGGGCCTCGAACAGCTCGTCCATCGTACCGTAGCCGCCGGGGAAGACCACGAACGCGGTGGAGTACTTCACGAACATCGTCTTACGGACAAAGAAATACCGGAAATTGATCGACCGTTGCACGTAGGGATTCGTGCCCTGCTCGAACGGCAGCTCGATGTTGCACCCGATGGAGAGGCCGTTGCCTTCCTGTGCGCCGCGGTTCGCGGCCTCCATGATCCCGGGGCCGCCCCCGGTGATGATCGGAAAGCCTTCTTTCGCCAAGAGGCGCGCGGTCTCGACGCTCCGCTGGTAGTACGTGTCGGTCGCCGGCGTGCGTGCTGAGCCGAAGATGCACACGGCGTTGCGCACGTCCGCGAGCGTGTCGAACCCCTCGACGAACTCCCCCATGATGCGGAGCACCCGCCAGGGATCCGTGCTCGTGAAGCTGGCGCGCCGCTCCGCCGGGTGCGGCGGGAGGGGCGTGAGGAGCCGTTCGTCCTCAGTGACCGCGGTGCGTGGCGAGCCGCTCGAGCGCTGTGACATGGTCGTCCTGGACGTTATAGAAGAAGGGCGAGAGGCGCACGTGGCCTGGACGCGCATCCGCGACCACGCCCCCCTCGGCAAGGTGCCGCACGGCGGCCGGCGGGTCGGCCATGGGGAGCATGACGATCGCCGAGCGCTTGGCGGCTTCCGCCGCGACCTTGGGCGCGAATCCCGCCGCCCGGGCGCGCGCGATCAGATCCTCGGTCAGCGCCGCCGTCACTTCGCGGATCTTGGGGACGCCGATCTCCTCGATGTACTCGAGGCCGCCGAGCTGCGCGTAGATCGCGGCGAGGGCCGGCGTCCCCAGCTCGAAGCGGCGGGCGTCGTCGTGGAACTCGAGCGCGTGCGGATCGAACGCGAATTGCTGCCGGTGACTGAACCACCCGGCAGTCGTGGGCTCGAGCCGGCGCGCCAGCTCCGCGCGCACGTACAGAAACACGATCCCGGTGCCGCCCAGGAGCCACTTGAGGCCGCCGGCGGTGAGGAAGTCGACCCCCGCGGCGTGCGCGTCCACGGGGACCTGGCCGACCGACTGGTACGCGTCCACGAGGCACAGGGCGCCACGGGCATGGGCCAGGTCGGCGGCGGCGCGGATGTCCTGGATGGCGCCGCTGGTGAAGTAGACATGCGACGTCGCGACGAGTGCTGTCCGATCGTCCACCGCGCGCGCGATGGCCTCGACCGGCACCGTCACGCCGTCGGGGCTCTCGACCACGACCACCTCGATCCCGCGCCGTTCCTTGGCGAGCCACTGGTACGCGACGGTGGGGAAATCGAGGGACGTGACGACGACCTTGGGCCGCTTGCTGTAGTCGAGCGCTTCGG
>DATHDT010000298.1:0-5947 GCA_035318905.1 Gemmatimonadales bacterium
TCGTGGCGCACGGTCGACTTCGGCACTCAAAGCGGCTCGCTGCGGGCGTCGCGCTTTCCTGCTTTCGTGCTGGCCGGTCCGATCTCTTCGCGGTTCGTCGTGGTGGGCGGCTTCTCGACCTACCTCGACAAGAGCTTCGGCATCGCCACGCGCGACACCATCGACATCCGCGGTACGCCGGAGCCCGTGAGCGATGAAGTCACGAGCGACGGAGCGGTGACGGACCTGCGGATCGGGCTCGCCGCCCGGTTGCATCCCCGGTTCGCGGTAGGCTTCGCGCTGCATGGCCTGACGGGGTCGAGCCGCGTGATGGCCATACGCCACTTCGACGACAGCACCACCTACAAAACGTCGATCGCCCGCGACGAGATCGCCTACCACGGCCTGGGCGGCTCGGCGAGCGCGCTCTTCGATCTCGGTGCCGACCTGCGCCTCGCCGCGTGGGTGCGCTCGGATACGCACCTGCGGGCCGATATCCGCGGGAGGACCGTGTCGGACGACGATCTGCCATTCGCCTACGGTGGCGCGGTGCGGTGGCGTCCCGGGACCCAGGCCGCCGTAGCCGCGGCCGTCGCGTGGCGCTCCTGGTCGGGCGCGGGGCTCAACGCGCACGACACCTTCAATTGGTCGTTCGGCACCGAGCTCGGGTCACCGTCGTCGCCCGTCCGCTTCGGCGTCCGGGGCGGGCAGCTCGCGTTCGGACCGGGCGCGAAGGCGCCGACGGAGTTCGGCCTGTCGGCCGGGATCGGCAAGCAGTTCTCGGGTGGACGGGGGCGCCTTGATTTTGGGATCGAGCGGCTCGAGCGCAAAGGCCCGGGCCTGACCGAGCGCGTGTGGTCCTTCCTGCTGGGGCTGACCGTGCGGCCGTGAACGTTTACTTCCACACGTTCGGCTGCCGGGCGAACCAGTACGACACCGAGGTCGTCCGCCAGGCCTTCACCGAACAGGGCGCCGTCGTCGTCGATGACCCCGCCGCCGCAGATCTCACCATCATCAACTCCTGCACCGTCACTCACGAGAGCGAAACCAAGCTGCGCCGCTTCGTGCGCCATGTATCACGCACCAGCCGCGCGGAGACGATCGTGATGGGCTGCGCCGCGGCCCTCGACGACGGCGCGATCGCGGCATTGCCGTCGGTGCGGGCGGTGGTGCCCAATGCGGATCCTGCCATGGTGCTACGGGCCGCCGGTGTGTCCTCACCCCCTGGCCCCCTCTCCACACTGCGGAGAGGGGGAGCGCAGGGTAGGCATCGCGCCCTCCTCAAGATCCAGGACGGCTGCGACGAGCACTGCACCTTCTGCGCGACGACGCTGGCGCGCGGCGCAAATCGCTCGCGGACCGTCACCGAGTTAGTAGAAGAAGCGCGGATGCTCGCCGAGCATCATGCCGAGATCGTGCTGACAGGCGTGCATATCGGGACGTATGGGGAGGATTGGGGCCTAACTGACCCCGGGCGACAGCCCGGGGATGACGAGAACCTCCGCACCTCGAGTTTTGGTTTTCCCCGGGCTCGCGCCCGGGGTCAGTCCACCCTCGGTGGCCTCTTGGAGGTTCTCATCCAAGCCGTGCCCCAAGTGCGCTTCCGCCTCTCGTCCGTCGAAGCCACCGAAGTCGACGACACGCTCGCGCGGCTCCTCATCGAGGCTCCACGCCACGTCGCCGCGCACCTGCACGCGCCGCTGCAGTCGGGATCGAACCGCATCCTCAAGCGGATGGGGCGCCATTGGTACTCGGCTGAGACGTACCGGGCGCGCATCGACTGGCTTGCGGAGCGGCTCCCCGTGTTCGGTCTCGGCGCGGACGTGATTGCAGGATTCCCGGGCGAGACCGACGACGATCACCACGCCTCTCTTACGCTTTTAAACGCATTGCCCTTTACGTATCTCCACGTGTTTCCCTTCAGCGTCCGGCCCGATGCCGCAGCGACGCGGTTGTCGGATCCGGTCGCGCCCGCGCTGATCAACGGGCGAGCCCGTGAGCTGCGGGAGCTGGGAGAAGCCAAGGCGCGGGCGTACCGCGGCCGTCGCAAGGGCCAACGGGCCGATGGGGTTGTGGCTGGACGGGCAGGCGGGCGGGTGGACGTCCTGACGGAAGACTACTTGTCCGTCTATCTTCCTACCGATCGGTGGGACGGGCGCCCCCCCCCTCGCTTCGACCTCATCGTGGACTGACCATGCCTCGCATCTACATCGAAACCTACGGCTGCCAGATGAACGTCTCGGACTCTGAGCTGATGCTCGGCGTCCTGGCGCGCGAGGGATACGTCCGCACGGACGATCCCGCCGGCGCCGACGTCATGCTGGTCAACACCTGTGCCGTCCGCGACCACGCCGAGCAGCGGGTGCTCGGACGGATGGGTGAGCTCAAGCGCCACAAACGTCCCGGTGACGTCCTGGGCGTCGTGGGCTGCATGGCCCAACGCCTGGGGCCCACGTTGCTCGAGCGCGTGCCGCAGGTGGACCTCGTGATCGGTCCCGACGGGTACCGCAGTCTCCCCGAGTTGATCGCCCGCGCCCGGGGCGGTGAGCGCGCCGCGGAGGTCGAATTCAAGTCGTGGGAGCACTACGAAGATGTGCCGCCGGTGCGCGCGAACAGCGTGTCGGCGTTCGTGACCGTGCAACGCGGCTGCGATTATCGGTGCACGTTCTGCATCGTTCCGATGACGCGTGGACCGGAGCGCAGTCGCAAGTTGGCCGACGTGGTGGGCGAGGTGACGCGCCTCGCGGAGTCGGGTACCACTGAGGTCACGCTCCTTGGTCAGACGGTCAACAGCTATCACGATGGCGAGTCCGATTTCGCCGACCTGCTCCGGGCCGTCGGCGCCGCGCCCGGGATCCGGCGTGTGCGCTTCACGTCGCCCTATCCGACCGACTTCACACCGGGCGTCCTCGACGCCATGGCGGCGACTCCATCGGTCTGCGAGCACGTGCACCTGCCGGTGCAGAGCGGCAGCTCGCGTGTGCTCAAGCGCATGCTGCGGCGCTACGACCGGGCGCGGTTCCTCGAGGTGGTGGCCGCGCTGCGTCAGGGCATTCCCGGGATCGCGCTCTCGACCGACATCATCGTCGGATTCCCAGGCGAGACCGAGGACGAATTCCAGGAGACCCTCTCGCTCGTCGCCGAGGTCGGCTTCGACGACGCCTACACATTCAAGTACTCGGTGCGCGAGGGGACGCCCGCCGTCCGTCTCAAGGACCACGTCACGGACGACGTCCAGGCTGAACGCCTCGAGCGGCTCATTGCGCTCGTCCGCAGCGGGGCGAGACGCAAGAACATCGGTCTCGTCGGCAGCACGCACGAAGTGCTCGTCGAGGGACGGGCCAAGCGGGGCGGGTTGCTGCAGACTCGCACGCGGACGAACAAAATCGCCCTGGTCGACGGGCCCGACGAATGGATGGGGACGTACCGGCGCGTGCGGTTCACGGGCACGACCGGCTCCACGTTCACGGGGTTGCCCGTGGAACAACCCAGCCGCGAGGCGGTGGTCTCATGAGCGTGACGAACGTTTCGTGGGAGATCGTGCAGCGCGAGTACGAGAGCCTGCGCGAGAAACTGCCGACCTTCTGCGGCTGCGACACCTGCCGTGGCGACGTGCTGGTGTTCGCGTTGAATCGCCTCTCGCCCCACTACGTCTCCACCCGCCAGGGGGAGATTCTCACCGAGCTGTCGCTCGCCAGCGATCAGGAGAAAGCGAAGCTCGACGTCGCGCTGCTCGAGGGCTTCGGCAAGGTCGCCCTGGCCCCACGCTGCGGAGCCAAGCCCGTCCAGCTGTAGCCTGAGGCGGGCCGCATGCGCCCGCCGATTCTCTGGGTAACAATTGCATTCGGCGCCGGGGTGTTCACGGCGTTAAACGGCGTCGACCTGCGTGTGACGGCGTGGGGCGTGCTGTTAGGCGCCGTGATCCTCGCGCGACAGGCGCCGGTGGGCGCCGGCGTGGGCGTCGCGCTCGTTGCCGGGATGCTGTGGGGCGGGGCGGCGCGGCGCGAACGGGACGCGACCTGCGCGGGGCGCTGGGCGCGGGACGGCACGGGCCGCACGCGTGCGGCCCTCGTGCGACTGCGCGATCCTGTTTCCGCGAAGGGCGGTACGGTCGACGGCGACGTCGTCGGGGGGGGCGGATCGTGCGGCGGCGTTCTCAAGGTGCGCTGGCCGGAGGAGCACGCGGCCCGCGGCGGCACGACCTGGCTGGTCGCGGGCCGCTGGCTGGGACCCGATGTCGATCGCGGCATCCTCGTCGTGCGACGCTTCCGGCTTGTCGATGGTGCGTCGAGGGGACGTGGCGCGGTGCGCGACCGCATCGCCGCGCGCAGCGCCCGTCTCTTCGGGCAGCGCGCGCCGCTCGTCGACGCGCTCGTCATCGCCCGGACGGCGGAGCTCGATCTTGAAGTGCGAGAACGCTACGCCCGCTCCGGCCTCGCGCACATCCTGTCGATCTCGGGCCTGCACGTCGGCTTCATCGCGGCCTGGCTCGGTCTCGTGCTCCGCGTCATCGGACTCGGGCCCCGGGCGAGGTTCTGGGCGGCCACGACGCTGATCGCCGCCTATTGCTGGCTCCTCGGTCTCCCCGCGCCCGCGACGCGCGCGGCGGTGATGCTCGCGCTGGACGGGTTCGCGCGCCTCCGGCAACGCGTCGTCGCGCCGCGGGGGTTCATCGCCGTCGCGGCGCTCGTCGTTCTCATCCTCGATCCCTGGGCCGTGCGGTCGGTGGGCGCGTGGCTCTCTGTGGGCGCCGTCGCCGCGGTCATCTGGGCCGCGCGCGCCACCGAGCGCAGCTCCCGGATCACTCGAGTGTTCGCGCCTGCCATCGCGGCGACGCTGATCACCGCGCCGATCTGCGCGTATGCGTTCGGAACGGTGGCGCCGATCGGGATTGTCGCGAACCTCGCCGCGATCCCGCTCGGCGCCATCGCGGTCCCCGGCGTCATCGTCGCGCTGCTGTCGTCGTCGACACTGCTCGCCGCGGGCGCGGGGCTCTGTCTCGCGTTGCTCGACGTGGTCGCCGCGGCAGGGGCCGCGCTGCCGGGCGGTCACACGGTCATGACCGCCGGTTGGCCCGCCGCGGCGCTCTGGTCGGGGGTGCTCGTCGTCGCGTGGTGGCTGTGGCGCACGCCGCGCCGTCCGTGGCTCATCGCCGCACGCATGTTGTTCATCGGGGTCCTGGTTTCGTGGACGGCGTCTTTCGCCGCCTTTCGCCGCCTTTCAGACTGCCGTTGCCTCACCGTACATTTCCTGGACGTCGGTCAGGGCGATGCCGTCGCCCTGCGCACGCCCGGGGGGCGCTGGGTCCTCGTCGATGGAGGTCCGCGCAACGAAGCGGGGGACGCCGGCCGGCGCGTGGTCGTGCCGTTCCTCCGCAAGGCCGGCGCCGAGCGCCTCGCGGCGATCGTGGCCACGCACGCGCACGCGGATCACGTCGGTGGATTGCCGGCGGTGCTCGGCGCATTGCCCGTGGATAACGTGCTCGAGCCGGGTGAGCCGTTGGGGGAAGGTCGGTATCTCGAGTTTCTGGCGGCGAGTGAAGCGTCCGGCGCCCAATGGCACGCAGCGCGGCGCGGCGACCGCCTGGACATGGACAGCGTGCGCTTCACCGTCCTGAGTCCGGACAGCGCCTGGGCCGCCGAGACGACCGATCCGAACGAAGAGTCGGTCGTCCTGCTGGTCGAGTATGGGCGGACCCGCTTCTTGCTCACGGGTGACGCGGGCGTGCCGGTCGAAGCGCGGCTCGCGGGGCAGGTGGGCGACATCGACGTGCTGAAGGTGGGGCACCACGGGTCGCACTCGGCGACTTCGGACGCATGGCTCGACGAGGTGCGTCCTGAAATCGCCGTGATCAGTGTCGGCGCGCGCAATACCTACGGGCATCCGGCGCCCGAGGTGGTGGCCCGGCTGGTCGCGCACGGGGTCCAGGTGCATCGGACCGACCGGGAGGGCACGATCACACTCGAAA
>DATHDT010000299.1:0-2808 GCA_035318905.1 Gemmatimonadales bacterium
CCGCGCAGACCGCGTTGGTGCGCACCGACGCCTACGTCCTGGACGCGACGCTGCAGCCGCGGCTGCGCGTCTGGGTCGCCGCCATCGCCGGCGTGGCGATCGTCGGCGTGTCCCTCGCCCTCACGCCCTCGCTCGGCATCATCGGCGTGTGCCTCGGCGTGCTGGTGGGCCGCTTGGTGCAGACGATCGCGTATCCGCTGCTCGTGGACCGGTGTCTGCACCGCCCCGCCCACCTGCCGGTCCGGTCGATCCTCCGGCCCTTGACCGTCATGCTGGTGATGTTCGGCGCCACCGCCGTCCTGGGCGACCGCCAGCTGGTCCAACACTGGCTGGGATGGGCCGGCGGCGTGGTCCTCAGTCTCGCGCTCATGATCGTCGTGGCGTTCGCAGCCGGGCTCCCCGCCGAGGCGCGCGGAACGCTGCTCGGCCGACTGCGCGCGATGGTGGCGACAGCCCGTGGCTAGCCCGCTCGCCTACCTGCTCGAGGGTGTGGCTCCGGCGCGGACCGCACCCGCTCGGACGGTCGCCCCGACGCGGGTCAATCGCATCGTGTTGGCCGCGTTCTATCTCATGGTGTTCTCGTTCAACTTCGAGATGCCGGACCGTGGCGGGTGGGAGATCCCCGCCATGACCGCCGCGCTGTTCATCGCGTCGACGGCGCTCGCGCTGCGCACCTGTTACGGGCGCGTGCCTGGCGCGCTGCTCTGGTTCGGCGGGTTTCTCTGGGTCTACCTGGTGTCGAGCGTCGTGCACGGGTGGGTCGACTTCGGCGACGTGCGTCACTACTTCATCGTGCTCGTCGAGGCCGTCCTCGTGTGCTGGGCCGGCGTCAATCTCTTCAGCCGCGAAGGGGTCGGCACGACGGCCCTGTGGTGCTTCGTGTACTCCGCGTTGGCCCGGTCGGTGCTGCCGATGATCGGCGTGGGTCGCACCTCCTACGCGGTGTGGACCGGGGGCGAGCGCATGACCGCGTTCGGACAGAACGCGAACTTCAGCTCGATCCTCTTGTCGGCCGGATTGGTGACGCTGCTCGGCCTCACGTACGGGCGGCGTGGCACGTCGCGCACTATGAAACTGCTGACCTGGCCGATCGGTGCGCTCATCGGTGCCGCGATTATCGAGACGGGGTCTCGCGGAGGGCTGCTCGCGCTCGGCGGCGGCCTCGTGGCCCTGGTGTTCACGGCGGGCGGCAATCTCAAGGTGCGGCTGCGGAATGGCTTCGTCACGGCGCTCGTCCTCGGGATCGTCACGTACTCGGCGTTCACTGCGACCGTCATGAAGAACCGCCTCGAGGCGACCGCGGAGACGGGAACGTTGGCGGGCCGCGAGCAGTTGTGGCCGTCGCTCGTCGAGATGGCCCTGGAGAAACCGTGGATGGGGTGGGGACCGGTCAACAACCAATACGAGGTCGCCGCCCGCACCACCGACATGGCCAAGGAGCATCGCGACGCACACAACCTGTGGCTCGAGCTGATGACGGCGGAGGGGCTGGCGGGCACCGCGCCGTTTATGGTCGGGCTCGGGCTGTGCGTGTTCGCGGCCTGGCGGGGGCGTACGAGCCCGTACGGCATCGTGCCCTTCGCGTTGGTCGCCCTGTTCCTCGTCGCGAACATCAGCACCAACCTGGCGGCGTACAAGCCGTTCTGGTGGGTCCTGGCCGTCGCGCTGGCGAGCGGATCGCTCGCCGAGCCAAAGGAAGGGAGGCGTCCATGTGCGGTCTAGCCGGACGCTTCCACCCCGCGGTGCTGCCGCCCGCGCCTGACTGGTGCGCCCGCGCCGACGCCCTGCTCGCGCATCGCGGTCCCGATGGGCACGGTGCCTATCAGGACGCGCAGTGCGAACTGGTCCACCGCCGCCTCGCCCTCATCGACCTGTCGGCCACCGGGCATCAGCCCATGCCGAACGAAGATGCGAGCGTGTACGTCGTCTTCAACGGCGAGATCTACAACCACCGCGAGTTGCGGGGGGAGCTGGAGGCGCACGGCCACGCCTTCCGCGGCACCTCGGACACCGAAGTCCTCGTGCATCTCTATGAAGACCTGGGCGACCGCATGGTGGAGCGGCTGCGCGGCATCTTCGCGTTCGCCGTGTATGACCGCGCGCGGCGACGCCTGCTCCTCGCCCGCGATCGGTTCGGGGTGAAGCCCCTGTTCTACGCCCAGCACGAGGGCCAGTGGGTGTTCGGGAGCGAGATCAAGGCGATCACCGCGCTCCCCGGGTTCCGGCCGCAGCTCGATCGCCAGGCGTGTTACGATTTCTTCGGTCTCGGGTACGTGCCGGAGCCGGCCACGGGCTTCGCGAACGTCGCCGCCCTCGCGCCGGGGACGATCATGGTCATCGACCCCCAGGGCGCGCGTCGCTCGACGTTCCATACGGTGGAGGCACGACCGGACGCGCGGTGGACGATCGGCGGGTGTGTCGAGGAGGTCTCCACCGCGCTGCTCGCTGCGGTCGCCTCCCAGTCGGTCGCGGACGTGCCGGTCGCGGCGTTGCTGAGCGGCGGCATCGACTCGTCGCTCGTCGTCGCCGCGCGGCAACGCGCGACTGGAGGCGAGACGACCACGTTCAACGTGCGGTTCCCCGACCGCAGTCACGACGAGACGCCCCGCGCGCTAGCGGTGGCCGCGCATTACGGGACGCGCCACATCACCGTCGATATCCCCGAGGGCGCGTTGCGCGTCGACGCCATCCTCGACCTGCTGCGGCACTTCGACCAGCCGTTCGCGGACACGAGCCTGATCCCGACCTACTGGATCGCCCGCGAACGGTTGGTCGAAGTGCCGCAGCAGGTCGAAGATGGCGTCGACG
>DATHDT010000300.1:0-4516 GCA_035318905.1 Gemmatimonadales bacterium
CGCCGCACGCAGGAGCAGCTCTCGCTCCTCGCCACGAACGATCCGCTCACGAACCTGTTCAACGGCCGCGCGTTCTCGGCCCGCCTCAGTCAGGAGCTGGAACGGAACCGCCGCTACCCGCGGCCGCTCGCCCTGCTCTACCTCGATCTGGACGACTTCAAGGTGATCAACGACTCGCACGGCCACCAGACGGGCGACGCCGTGCTGCGTCTCGTGGCCGAGGCGATGCGCTCCTCCGTGCGCCAGGCCGACGTCGTGGGGCGGCTCGGCGGCGACGAGTTCGCCGTGCTGATGCCCGAAACCGACGCCGCCCTCGCGGACGCCGCCGCCAAGCGCCTCGCCGCGTCGCTAAAGACGGTGTTCAAGGGAACGCCCACGGTCACCGCCAGCATCGGCGTGGTTTCGTGCAGCGCGACGGACGCCAATACAGACGAGCTGCTGCGCAAAGCAGATCAGGCGATGTATGACGCGAAAAAGGCTGGGAAGGATCGCGTGGTGCAGGTCGAGATCAAGTCATGATTAGTCTGGTCCTCGCGCTGCTCGTCACCCAGCAGCCACTCCAGACCTACTCCGACGCGTTCATCCAGCGGTCCCGTCGTACCGATCCCCAAATCAGCTACACCATCACAGTGCGGGCGACCGACCGCAGCGCCTATTTCGTGGAGATGCGAATCGCGAATCCGCCGAGTCCGGCGCGCTTCGTGATTCCGAACTGGGCACCGGGTGCCTATCGCCTGATGGATTCGGGCCAGAACATCGGGACCGTGACGGCATCCAGCGCATCGGGCGAGGTGTTGCCCGTCCTGCAGGACTCCGAGATCTCCTGGACGGTGGCCGCTCCCGGCGCGACGAGCATCGTCGTGCGCTATTCGGCGGGCCTCCGCAATCCGACGCAATGGAGCCGTCCCAACAACCGCTGGTTTCTCCGGGGCACCTCGGGGATGATCGATGGGCCGCGCACGTACATGTATCTGGATGGCTGGAAGCTCGCGCCGGCCCACGTGACGTTTCACCTCCCCGCGGGCTGGCGCATCGCGACGGGACTCGTCCCCACGACCGACAGCACGACATACTGGGCGCCGAGCTACGACGTGCTGATCGACTCACCGGTGCTCGTCGGCCACTTCCTCGACTACCGCTTCACCGCCGGGGGCCGGCCGCATCGGGCCGTCGTCGATCTGGGCGGTGTGCGGCCCACGGCCGCGCGGGCTTTTGTCGACATGGTGCGTCGCGTCTCCGAGACGACGATCGGGATCTTCGGCAGCGCGCCGTATAAGGACTACACGTTCATCTTCGTCGCGGGGCGCGGCGGCGGGCTCGAGCACTTGAACTCGACGACGATCGGGGTGACTACGGACGTCCTGGCACGTCGTCCGGAGGGCGCCGAGGGCGTGACCGCGCACGAGTTCTTCCACACGTGGAACGTGAAGCGCATCAGGCCCGTGGAGCTGGGACCGTTCGATTACGAGCGTCCCGTCCGCACCGTCAACCTGTGGCTGAGTGAAGGGGTCACCGACTACTACGACGGTGTGATCCTGGCGCGCAGCGGGCTCAACAGCGCCGCCGATTTCACGCGCCAGATGGGCAACGCGATCGCGAACCACCGCGGCAACGAGGCGCGGCTCGTCGTGTCGCCCGAGCGCGCGTCGTGGACCGTGTGGGACAGTCCCGCCGTGAACCAGAGCTACACGATCTCCTACTATCTCCAGGGACAACTGCTCGGCTTCCTGCTCGACCTCGCGATCCGCGACTCGACCGACAACGCGAAGTCCCTCGACGACGTCATGCGGTACTTGTTCGATCATTACGCAGGAGAGCGGGGCTTCACCGCCGACGACGTCCGCGCGTCGATCCGCGCGGCTGCCGGAGCGAACTTTCAAGACTTCTGGCGCCGCTACGTGAGCGGCACGACGGAGATTCCCTGGGACGACTTCTTGAAAGCCGCCGGCTGGCGCGTGGCTTTCAGCGAAGTGCTTGCCGTCGATGCCCGGATCGGCTCGATCACGCCTGCCGTGCAGGGTGGGCGCTGGCGCGCGGTGGCGATCCCCGGGAGCGCGGCGGAATCCGCGGGACTTGTGACCGGTGACGAACTGGTTCGTATCAACGGACGCGACATCGACGACGGAACCGACGTCACCGCCGCCGTCCAGGCCGTGCGACCCGGGGGCGCGATGACTGTGCACGTCGTGCGCGCCGGCCTGCCCGTGACGATCCGCTTCACCGCCGGCGTCTACAAACAAACTCGAGCCACGTTGATCGACCTCCCCGATCAGACCGAGCGGATGCGCCGCATCCGCTCCAGCCTCCTGACGGGCAAGTAATGGAGCTGCTCCTCGTCTTCACGTCGGTCTTCTTCATCGTCGACCCGTTCGCGGTGATCCCGACGTTTTTGGCGATGACGGAGCGGGACTCACCGCAGCACCGCCGGATTCTCGCCAAGCGCGGCGCCTGGACCTGCGCCATCACGCTGCTCGCGTTCGCCGCGGGTGGCGCCCTGATCTTCAAGATCTTCGGCATCACGCTCGGAGCGTTCAAGATCGCCGGCGGGGTCCTGCTGGGACTCAACGCGCTCGACATGGTGCAGGCGCGGCGCAGCCAGCAGCGCGAGACCCCGGCCGAGAAGGCGGAAGGGATTCAGAAGGAAGACATCGGGATCATGCCGCTCGGCGTGCCGATGCTGGCGGGGCCCGGCGCGATCTCGACCGTGATGGTGCTCGCGCTCGGATCGAAAGGTCCGCTGCTCACAGCGGCGGTGTACGTCTCGATCATTCTGACCGCGCTGATTTCGTTCTTTGTATTGGCCGCCGCGTCGCTCGTCGAGCGGCGCCTCGGTCAGACGGGGATGCGGATCCTGACGCGGTTGATGGGCCTCGTGCTCAGCGCCATCGCCGTGCAGTTCATCATCGACGGGATCAAGCTGAGCGGGCTTTAGCCGGCCTTGAGGCGGCGCAGCGCCCGCGCCGAGCCGCGGCGCGCGCGGCCCATCTGACGGCGCAGGTTGGACAAGTCGGTGATGCCGGCCAGGCGGCTCGCCTGCGGTGCCCGCATCCGGTGCACCGCCATGATCTGCTCGAACGCCACCCAGCGCACATACGTCATGAAGTGCTCCACGCGCTCGAAGCCCAGTTCCACCAGCGTTCCCTTCACGGCGACGAGGCGGAGGCCGAGGGCGGCGGCGAGCTGCTTGGGATGGCGCAGCTCCCACGAGCGCTCGCAGACCACGCGCACCATCGCGGCGACATTCGCTCCGGTCAGACCCGGCTCGCTGGCCAGCACCAGGGCGGCGATTTCCTGGCCCGTCGGGCCCACGATGCGGCGCAGCAGGCTCGAGGCGACCGTGTCGTATCCCGCCGCGCGCTCCATCGCGTCACAATGCGTCACCTTCACGCCCGGCCACCGCATGGCATCCTCCCAGCCGGCGACGCCGCGCTCGCCGGCCACGAGCCATACCTCGAGGCGCGTCAGGAGCGGCAACAGATTCGCGGCGTCCGGGAATTCGGGCGCTTCGTCGAGATCGATGACGAGGATGTCGGTCGAGTGAACGGCCTTGGCGCCGGGCAGCGCCGTGTGATGCTGCACACGCGCGTGCTTCCCCAGCCGCTCTTCCAACCCGGTCAGGAGGCTGGTGCGAGCGGACGCCACGACGTGCACTGTCGGCGTTGAGCTCATGGCCCCCCCGAGGTGGTGTTGCGGTGAATTGTGGAACGAAAGTACGAAACGGCGAGGGGCACGACAAGAGCACGCTGGAAGCAAGTGTTGGAGACACGAAATGCGGTGAAGCGGTACGAATCTGTTACGATGCCTCCGCCACGCGGTCACCGCCGGAGGCCTGCGCGAGCGAGAGAGCGCGAAGGGCGGCATCGACGAGCGTGCCCTTGGTGGGAGCTGTCGAGCCGTACCACGCGACACCGGCACTGACCGTCAGCGCGATCGGGCAACCGACAACGCGTCGCGCGATGAAGGCTTGTCGCACGTGCTCGACGATTCGCTCGGCGACCAGTCGAGCCCCGCTGCGGTACGTATCAGGCAGGACGATCGCGAACTCGTCTGCGCCGTAGCGGCACGCCGCATCGGCGGCCCGCACCCGCTTGCGGATCACGTCGGCCATGCCCCGCAGCGCCGCGTCGCCCGCCTCGGGGCCCCATTGCTCGGTCGTCGCCTCGAAGTCATCGAGCTCGACGAGGACCAGGGACGTCATCACCCCGTGGCGCCGGCAGCGCGCCAACTCTCTCCGGAGATCCAACTCGAGAAAGCTGCGGCTATAAAGACCCGTCAGCGCGTCGGTCGTCGCGCCTGTCTCGATGCTCGCAGACGGCGCGTCGGTTAGGCGCCGATCCCCACCAGTCCGCCGATCCGTCCCGGACCGCCCGATCTCACTGACCAAGAATGCTCCCGCTTTTCGCTCACCGATCATCGCTCACGCCTCCCTTTCGCCGATCACGACGAGGGTGGTGATGCAGGCACGCTGCATTAAGCGGGCCGATGGTTGCGTGACCGCAACGACCTAGAGATTGGA
>DATHDT010000301.1:0-2102 GCA_035318905.1 Gemmatimonadales bacterium
CTGCCCGAGTCCCGGCGGGCGATGTCGGTGACGCCCTTCACCTTCCGCACCGCCCGAAGCACCTTGTGCAAGTGGGTGTGATTCTCGATCTCCACCAACACGGAGCCGAAGGCCGCCCCGTCCTTCGAGGTGAGGTCGGCACTCTTGATGTTCGTCCCCGTTCCGCTGATCGCCTCACAGATGTCGGCGTACAGGCCGCGGCGGTCTTCGCCGCTCACGGCGAGCCGCACCGTGACGACCTCGCCCTCCACCTCCCGCCAGTCGATGTCCACGCGCCGCTCGGCCTCATCGGAGAGCGTGAGCAGGTTGGGGCAGTCGCTGCGGTGAATCGAGATGCCGCGGCCCTGGGTCACGTACCCGACGACGGGGTCGCCGGGCACCGGCTGGCAGCACTGGGCATACCGCACCATCAGGCCGTCGACGCCCTGGATCTTGATCCCCCGCCCCAGGCGCAACCGCTGCATCACTCGGCCGAAGGCCGAGGGGCTGCGCGGGTTGAGCTCCTCGGCCGGCAAGTCGGGGTACAGCGCCTTCATCACCTGGCCGATGGGGACGTCACCGCGGCCGATCGCCGCCTGGAGCTGCTCGGGCGCGCCGACCGAGAGGGTCGCGGCGGCCTGCGCGAGGCGCTCGTCGGTTGGCGCGTCCAGGCGGCGCCGGCGCACCTCGCGGGCGAGGATCTCGCGGCCCAGCGCCACGCTGCGCTCGTGTTCCTCTTGCTTGACCCACTGCCGGATCTTGTGGCGCGCGCGCCCGGTCTGGACGTGCGCCATCCAGTCACGCGAAGGCCGCGACTGCGCGCTCGTGATGATCTCGACGGTATCGCCGTTCTTGAGCGCGCGGTGCAGCGGCGCGATGCGGCCGTTCACGCGGGCCCCCTGGGTGCGCTGGCCGACCTCCGTATGCACCGCGAACGCGAAGTCGAGCGGCGTCGCACCCTTGGGGAGTCGCTTCACATCGCCGCGCGGCGTGAAAACGAAGATCTCGTCCTGGTACAGGTCGATCTTGAGAAACTCGAGGAACTCCTCGGGCGTGTGGGCGTCCTGCTGCAGCTCGATGAGCTGGCGGAACCACGACAGGTGGCGGTCCAGCTCGTCGGCGGTCTTGCCGCCCTCCTTGTAGAGCCAATGCGCTGCGATGCCGTACTCGGCCGTGCGGTGCATCTCGCGCGTGCGAATCTGGATTTCGTAGAGCTGGCCTGAGGGCCCGAAGACGGTCGTGTGCACCGACTGGTAGCCGTTCGACTTGGGGCTTGCGATGTAGTCCTTGATCCGCTCCTGCAACGGCGTCCACTTGTGGTGGATGATCCCGAGCACGTGGTAACAGTCCGTGATCGAGCTGACGAGGACGCGCACCGCGAGCAGATCGTAAATCTCCTCGAACGGCTTGCCGCGCTGCTTCATCTTCTTGTAGATCGACCACAGGTTCTTGGGACGACCGGTGATGTCGAAGTCCGTGATGGCGGCGCGACGCATCTCCTCGGCCAGCGGTTCCCGCAGACGTTCGGTGGTCCGGTCGCGCTCGACCTTCCGGGCCTTTACCTGCCGCACGAGCTGCTTGTAGTCGGTGGCCTCGAGGTGCTTGAACGCGAGGTCTTCGAGCTCCGCCTTGACCCCGGCCATGCCGAAGCGGTGCGCGAGGGGAGCGTACAGCTCGCGGGTCTCGAGCGCGATGCGCCGCCGCTTGTCCTCGGAGAGCGGATCGAGCGTACGCATGTTGTGCAGGCGATCGGCCAGCTTGATGATGATGACGCGCGCGTCCTTCGCGACCGACATGAGCAGCTTGCGGTAGTTCTCGGCCTGCTCTTCCGCCGTCGAGCGGAACGTGAGGCTGGCGATCTTGGTGAGGCCGTCGACCAGCTCCGCGACCTCGACGCCGAAGTCGCGTTTGATGTCCTCGAGGGTCACGTTCGAGTCTTCGACCACGTCGTGCAGCAAGGCCGCGGCGATGGTGGTGGTGTCCATCTGCTGCTCGGCGAGGATGGTGGCCACCGCCACGCTGTGCGACACATAGTCGTCACCCGAGACGCGCTTCTGCCCGCGGTGCGCCTTGGCGCTCGCGGAATAGGCGCGCGCCAGCAGGTCGAGGTCGAGGCGGTCTCG
>DATHDT010000302.1:0-3821 GCA_035318905.1 Gemmatimonadales bacterium
CCCCCCGTGCCGAGACGCCGACGGAGTACTCTTTGGCGGCAAGGGCGGCGGCAGCCACAACCCGGCGGGCGGCAGCCAAAGAGTCGACCGCCTGCCCGGCGAGTGACGTTGCGAGGCAGGCGGATAGGACCAGAATCGTTCTCAAAAAACGCACGCGGAATACTAGAGTAGTTTTGTCGGGAATTCAATCCGTGGAGAGAACTGCAACCGCGACAGCGGCTTCGTGCGTGTGCGACAGCGACAACAGTACCCGCCTGACACCCAATTCCTTGGCCCGGACCGCAGCGAGCCCCGCGAGCGCCACGTCGGGGCGTCCATCGGACGCACGCGTGACTTCGATGTCTCGCCACCCGATACCGCGCGCCTCCTCGCTGCCCTGCAGCGCCTTGTACACGGCTTCCTTGGCGGCGAGACGCACGGCGACGTGCTCCGCGGGGTCGGGACGCGAGCGGCAGTACTCCGCCTCGGCCGCGGTGAGCAGGCGGTCGTACACGTGCGCCCCTTTCTCGTCGAGCATCTTGCGGGTTCGCGCCACCTCGACCAGGTCCACGCCGACGCCGATCGCGCTCACGGAGCCGCCCTCGCGACAAAGAGCCGGCGTCGATAGTGCCGCCCGTCCACGTCGACCACCACGATGTAGGCTCCGTTCACCACGCGGTGCGCGTTCCCAAGAGTGAGGTCCCAAACATACTCGTTGGTCGGTGCGGCCACGCTGGCCTGGTGCAGCCGCTCACCGGTGAACCCGTAGATCGCCACACGCGCCGTCCCCGTGCCCGGAGGCCACGAGATCACGACCTGATCGCTGCGGACCGGATTCTCCGACACCTCGGCGTCGCCAGGTCCGGCGAGCAGCTGGAAGACGCCTGACGCATCGGTCGCGAACCCGACGGCGTCCACGGACCACGGGAAGTCGCGTTGCGAGATGAATCGGACCCGCGCCCCGCGCCGCCCATCGGCCTGGGGGGGGGGCAGGTCCACGCGCACCGGATACCAGGTCGGCCCATCGCCGACGAGCACCGCGACGTCGCTCCACGTGGCGCCGGAATCTCCCGAAAACTGGATCACACCACGCTGATCGGACGTGTACGTGGAGCCGCGATGCATCGTCCAGAGGTGCAGCCACACGCCCGTGCGGCCGCGCAGGTCCACGATGGGTGACGTGAGCGTGTCGTTCAGGGCCGTGCTCCACGCCGATCCGCCGACGAGCCCCGTGGAGTCGTGCGTCCAGCCGGTCCACCCCGCGTCTCTCGGCTCCGCCCCCGCGAGCGACAACAACTCGGCCACGATGCCGATGCCGTCGGCCCGCAGGGCCCGCACCGTATCGAGGGTCAGGTCGGTTCGCCATATGGTGCGCGTCATGCCGCGGCGTAGCGAATCGCTCTGCGCGCCGCGGAGCGAGGTGGCGCCGGCCGCGCTGCGCAGCGTCAGCGAGAGCGGCCGCGGCGTCGCCGCGTCGAGACTGAGCCACGAGTCGGGCCAGAGCGATTCAAAGCGAGCCGGTGACAGCGTCAGCCCCGAGGCCCCCACGGCGTTCCGCAGATTCCCCGCCGCGGTGATCAACGCGACCGCGAAGGGCAGATTGTCGCGGAAGACCTGGTCCACGAGGGCGCTGTCGTCCGGGAAGTTGAACCCGTAGAACAGGCCGCCCACACAGCATCCGCTCGTCAGCTCCGTGGTGAATGCAATCGTGCCGTGCGCGCGATACGCCCAATCGGTGTACTCGCCGTTCGTCACGTAGAGATTCCACCCCGGTCCCGGGTGGTAGTACGTAATGGAAGACTCCGGCAGGTTGTCGCGCACCGCGGGCGTGAGGTCGGTGCCGGCGAGCGCCCGATAGAGCGTCAGGTCGGGGGGCAGCTCGCCGGCATGGTAGCCGTATGGGTAGAGCACCAGGCCGCTGTACGTGTGATACGACAGCGACACGACCGGCGGGTGGGCCGCGTGGAAGGCGATGATCGCCTGCGTCTCCGGCTCCGAGGCTGGGGCGGTCCCACGGTAGATCTCCGTCGCCGGCGTCGGACTCGAACCGAGGTTGTCGACGCCCCAGAAGGCCGGATAATTGCGATTGGGATCGACGCCGTATGTGCTGTCGCCGTTCAGGCGCCGATTCTTACGCCAGAAGCGATCGTTCGTGAACGTGTACTGGTAGCCGTCGGGGTTCTCGACGGGAATCACCCACACATCGCGGGTGTTGAGCAAGGCTGGTGGCGCCGAGTCGGCAAGCCAGCGGATCAGGCGCATCGCGATGGCGGTGGAGACCCACTCGCGCGCGTGATGCGTTCCCATGAACAACACATTGGGTCGCGCCGGATCGTCCCCAGCCGGACCGACCTTCACGGCGATGATCGGCCGCCCTTCCACGGAGGCGCCGATCGAATCGAGCTGGATCATGGGATCCGCGGCGGCCCACGCCTCGAGCGTGGCGCGGATTCCGATCGACGGCTTGTCGAATGATTGATAGACCTGGAAGGTGTCTGCGGCGGTGATCTCGGGGACTGCGGCCGTCAGGGGGCGCGCCGTGCCCTGCGTCTGGGGGGTGACGACGATGACAGCGTACAGCGTTCCGCCGATGTCGCGCACGCCGGCGACCTCGAAGCCGAGCCGCGCCAGCGAATCGAGCGTGTTGCGCCCCGAAATCTTTACCTCGGCCATGCGGTGTTGCGCCGCCGCGGGAATCGGGGCGGCGGCACCAACGGCGGCGAGGAGCGCTAGAAGCCGAGGCGTCGCGCGAGCCATTCGGGAGCCGGCAGATAGCCGCCGAGTACGAGCCCGAGCCAGAACAGGGCCGCGGCCACGGGCGCCCAGAGGGCCGCGACCGGCCACAACGCGGGCCGCCATTTCGCGAGCGCCGCGATCTCGGGCGTCCAGCGCCGGCGTTCTGCTTCGACCTCCCCCTCGAGCGCGAGCCACGCGGCTTCGAGCCGCCGCGCCGCCGCGCGCAACGCTTCCTGCCATGCGGCGTGGGCGTCCTTGTCGAGCACTGTAGCTCCCTGGACGCGCGCCGCTGCCGCGTCGAGCTCGTCGAGCGCCGCGACGAACGCCGCGCCTCCCGTCCCAAAGCGCGCCGCGATCGCGCGCTTCTCCGCCATCGCGAGCAGCCGGTTTCTCAGACGCCGGCGCGGCAGGCGTACCTGACGCGCGGTGCGGATGATCTCGGCCTCGAGCGCCTCGGCGACGCGCGCCGCGGCGCGGCGCACCGCGTGATCCCACGCCGCCGCCCACGCCCGGCGTCCCGTGACCTCGAGCACCTGCGTCCGGTCCTCGCGCGCCGCGGCGCCGCGTCCCTCCCCCGCGAGCTCGAGCACCGCGGTCGCCATCTCCTCACGGATGTCGTCGAGGGGCACCCACGGCTCTTCACGACGTCGCGCCACGACCACGCGCCCGAGCGACGGAGCCAGCTCCGGGACACGGAGCGGCATCGGAATGTTCATGCCGTCGCGATCCGAGCGGCGCGGCCGGTGCGGCGCTCGTAGTCGGCCGTAAAGTAGCGGAGCCCTTCGGGGAGGAAGCGATCGCGGGGAATGCCCGTCGCGGCGATCGCGCGCTCGATCGCCGCGGGCTCGCCTTCGACTTCCACGAGCACGTCCATCGCGGGATACCACTCGATGCGCACGGCAGCCTGGGCGAGCCGGTATTCGACGATTGTCCGATCGATCTGCATGACCACCTCGTACCCCAAACGTCCGACGATTTCAGCGGCGGCCGCGGGATCGTCGAGTCGCGTCTCGTGCTCTTCCCGGCGCTTGTAGCCGTGGTGCACGCTCACCGGGCCCTTCCAGGCGAGCACGCCGTAGGATGCGGTGCCGCGGTAGGTGCGCAAG
>DATHDT010000303.1:0-2491 GCA_035318905.1 Gemmatimonadales bacterium
CGACACGCACCGCAACGACCCGCGTCGGCCAACCCAGGTACGCGACGCCCAGCAGAATCCCCGCGGCCGTGCCGCCGGTGCCGAGCGGCACAACGATCGCATCGGGGGGCTCGGCGATCTGTGCCGGTAACTCGAGCGCTGCGAGCACGTGACCGACGACGGCACGCGGATGCGCACCACCGCCCGGAATCCAGCGGGCCGCTCCGAGCCGCCGCGCGTGAGCCAAGGCGCGGAGCACCGCCCAGGGCAGCGTCAACTGGGATCGCGCCTGAACGACGAGGTCGGCGGCCCGTGCGGTTGCCTCCGCGACCGCTCGACTCGCGTCCGTGTCGGGCTGCGGGAACTGCGCCACTACGATTCGGAACCCAAGCCGGCGCGCGTGCGTGGCGGTGGAGAGACAGTGGGAGGACCCGGTGCCGCCGATCGTGACGAACACGGTCCCGGGTCGCGCAGCGGCGAGCAGGAACTCGAGGCCGCGAACCTTGTTGCCGCCCGAGAGGTCCTCGCGTTTCAGCCACAGCTCGGAGGCGCCGGTCGCGCGGGCGAGCCCCGGTGCCGCGTCGAGCGGCGTCGGCCAGGCGCCCAGACTGCACTGCACAAGGGCGCTACGTATCTTTGATGCGAGCGCTGCTGCGTTCACGACGTCCCCTGAAGCGGAGTTGCGCGATGCACATAGCGACCGACTACATCCGCCATGCGGCTCGGGCGGCCCGGAAGTGCGCGGGCGACCCGCTGGGTGGCGCACCGCAGGCCCCCGACGCCGAATTCTACAAGACCCTGGCCAAAGCGCTCGAAGAAATCGCCGCCGGCATGGAACGGCTGGCGAAGCCGGAGTAAAGCGGATCCCGCGTGGATAGTTACGTAGCCCAGCCCGAAGCCCTGGCCGAGCTGATCGCCGCGGTCCGCCGCGCGCCGCGCATCGCGGTGGACACCGAGGCCGCCAGCTTTCACCGCTATCGCGACCGGATCTACCTGATCCAAATCTCGACCGCGGACCGCACGGCGCTCATCGATCCGCTGGCCGTCACCGATCTCTCCCCCGTGGGGGCCGTGCTCGCCGACCCGGGGATCGAGAAAACCTTCCACGACGCCGACTACGACCTGCGGGTGCTCGACCGCGACTACGGCTTCCGCGCCGCGCGGCTCTTCGACACCCGGATCGCGGCGCAGCTCGCCGGCGAACCGGCGATCGGCCTCGCCGCCCTGCTCGAGAAGTACGCGGGCGTGAAGCTCGCGAAGGAACACCAGAAAGCCGACTGGTCGCAGCGGCCGCTGCCACCCCCGATGCTCGCGTACGCGGCCGAGGACACGCGCCACCTGCTCGCCCTGCGCGACGCGCTCGAGCAGCTGCTGCGCGAGCTGGGCCGCTTCGAGTGGGCGAGAGAGGAGTTCACGCGCCTCGAGGGCCTGCGCTGGACCGGCGTCGCCGAAGGCGATACCGACGGATACCTGCGGGTGAAGGGCGCGAAGGGTCTTCCGGCTCGCGCCCTTGCCGTATTCAGGGAGCTGCACCGCTGGCGCGAGACGGTTGCGCAGCGGGACGACAAGGCGCCATTCCGCGTCATCGGGAACGATTCACTCCTCGCCATCAGCAAAGCGATGCCACAGGCGGCGGAGGACCTCGCGAAGCTCAAGGACGTGCCGGCGTCGCTGGCGCGGCGTCACGGTGCCGCGCTGCTCGAAGCGGTGTCGCGCGCCCGCGCGTTACCCGAGAGCGATCTCCCCCGGCTCGAGCGCTCTGCTCGGCCCCCGAAGGACCCGGAGTTCGACGGGCGAGTCGAGCGTCTCAAGGCCCTGCGCAATCGCGTTGCCGCGGACCTGAAGATCGATGCCGGCGTGCTGTGTGGCCGGACGACGCTGGAGGCGGTAGCACGTGCTCGATCAAACACTCGCGCCGGGCTCGCCCAAGTAGCGGAGCTCCGGCGCTGGCAGGCGGACGTCCTCGGCGACGCGATGCTCGAGGCGCTGCGCTAGAACCCCATCATCGCGCGGACCTTCGGCTCGATCTTCTCCGGGGTCCAGTAGGGCTCCCACACGATCTCGATGTTCACGTCCTTCACGCCTTCGAGCGCGCGCACCGCCTTGTGCGCATCGTTGGTGATCATCGGCCCGGCGGGACACCCCGGGGACGTGAGCGTCATTTCGATGCGCACGTTCCCGTCCTCCACCTCGACGTCATAGACCAATCCCAGGTCCATGATGTTGAGATCGAGCTCGGGGTCCTTCACCCCGCGAAGTGCCTGGCGGACGTTTTCGGCGTTGACATCGGTAGCCATTACGACTGCCTCCTGACAGCGAACCTAGTGGGGCTGCACGCCACGCACCAGGCAACGGCGCCGCGCGGCGATCCACGCGTACACGCGTCGCGCCAGCGGCATTACGCCGGGAACGCGGAACCACACCGCGAGCCATCGCTTGCCCGGCAGGAGGCGGAGCAGCTCGGGCGCGGCGTCGGCTCCGGCGAACACACGGCCATCCGGAAATACGAGAT
>DATHDT010000304.1:0-3572 GCA_035318905.1 Gemmatimonadales bacterium
TGCCCCGTCGGCGCCCTCGCCATGGTCGCCAATGCCTGATCTCGACGTTTTGGTCGTCGGCGCAGGGCCAGGGGGTTCCGTCGCGGCCTGGCAGACGAAGGAGGCGGCGCCCGAGCTGGACGTCGCGCTCCTGGAGCGTGACCGGGCGGTCGGGTCACCGGTCCGCTGCGCCGAGGGCGTGGGCGACGCCGGTCTCCGCGAGTTCGCGACGCCGGAGGGGGCCGACTGGGCCGCCCGGAAGATTACCCGCGTCATCTTTCTGGCCCCGGACGACACGGAAGTGAAAGTGGCGGAGCGCGACGTCGGCTGGGTGCTCGATCGCACGCGCTTCGACGCGCACCTGGCGGCCCAGGCTCGAGCGGCGGGGGCCGCAGTGCTGGTGGGAACCGAGGCCACCGGGATGACGCGCGCCGCCGACGGACGCTGGCACGTGCGGGTGAAGCAGCGCGGCGTGGAGGAGATCTACCGGGCGCGGGTGGTGATCGGCGCCGACGGCGTCGAAGCGATGGTGGGCCGCTGGGCGGGGATCGACACGCGCGTCCCGGCGCGCGACATGGAGTCGTGCGCGCAGTACGTGCTGCAGGGGATCGACTGTGATCCCGATGCGATCTACCTCCAGTTCGGCGACCGCATCGCACCCGGCGGATACGCCTGGATCTTCCCGCGCGGCATCGGCATCGCGAACGTGGGACTCGGCCTCGTGGCCCTCAAGACCGATGGCCGGAACGCGCGGGCCTACCTCGACGAGTGGGTGGCGCGGCGCTATCCGGCGGCGGCGCGGACGGCATTCACGGTCGGCGGCGTGATCGTCCACACGACGATCAAGCGCACCTACGCGGACGGCGTCATGATCGCCGGCGACGCGGCGCACATGATCAATCCCCTGTCGGGCGGCGGGATCGTCAACGCGATGAAGGCGGGGCGGCTCGCCGGGTGTACGGCGGCGGCCGCGATTCGCGAGGGAGACACGAGCGAAAAACGGCTGGCGTCATATATCAAAGCATGGATGGATCTGCTGGGGGACGACCACCTCAAGTACTACCGCATCAAGCAGGCGCTCGAGGCTCTCGACGATTCGTTCTTCAACGGCTTGGCGCGGACCGTGAACGGCATTCCCCAAGAGAAACGATCACTCGGCAGAATCTTCGCGCACGCCCTCGTGAAGCATCCCCAGCTCATTCCGGTTGCCGCACGATTCTTCCTCTGACCGCCTGCATCATGGAGGTCCCCACGGCGCACCGATTCGCCACGTGCGCCACGAAGCGGCCCACCTTCCCCATCCCATCGGTGCGGAGACCAAACGGGGTGGCCCCGATATCCCAGACGTAGACGGGCACCCGTGGCAGGTGCCACGGCGACCCGTGGTCTCCCCGCACGCCACCGAAGCCGAATGCGTACCCGGCGCCCTGCGCCAGTCGCTCCACGCGCGCATCGACGGCGCCGAACGGATAGGCGATGGCGCAGCCCGCCTCCTCCCCCAACCGGCCCATCAACGTCTCGCGCGCGCGACCCAGCTCGTCGACCGCCGTGATGTCATCGACCCAGGTGAGCCGGCGGTGGCGGGCGCCGTGTGAGGCGAAGTCGAACCCCCGGGCGCGCCAGCGTTCGATCTCACCCCAATCGAGATGCTGTAGGGGCCGCCAGGTGTAGCGCATGTCCCAGCGATTCTCGCGGCCGATGAAGTCGGTGACGAGGAATGTCGTCGCGGTGAATCCCAGGCGATCGAGTACCGGGTATGCGTGTTCGCCGAGCGATGCGTAGCCGTCGTCGAAGGTCAACAAAAACGTTCGTGGGGCGTGGGGCGTGGTGCGTGGGTCGGTGAACTCAGACAGGGTCAGTGTGCGCCAGCCGGCCTCCGCGAGCGAGCGCATCTGGCGCTCGAACACCGATCGGGCGACGCGCGTGACGCCCAGTTCCGGCGCGCCGCCGATGCGGTGATAGCAGAGGACTGGAGGGCGCACCGCTACGAAGCTGCCTGGGAACGGACGCCTAGCGCAAGGCGCCGCGGCGACCCCTGCTGGTCGGTTGGGTCCCGTGACCGGGCCCTTTCTCGCGGACGAGCCGAACGGCTTCGTCGATCCCAGCCTCGAGGATCGGGTCCCGTCCGCCGGAGTACGGACCGCCCCAGGGCACGATGACGTCAGGATCTGTTGGTCTCAGTTCAAGCCGCTCGGTGTACGGCGGCACGGGAGTTCCGGGAAACATCAGAATGGCGCTGTCCCCCACGTCATCGAAGTTTGCTCCCACCACCGCGCCCGCTGTCGGTTCGCCGACCACGCGAGCCAGACCCTGTGCCCGCAGCTCCGTCGCGAGCATCTCCTTGGCGCTCCGGGTCTGCCGATCAACGAGCGCCACGACGGGGCCTTCGTACCGTTGCGCCGGCCCGCGGGCGAGCAATGCAATCAACTTGGGAACGACCTCACCGCTCCCGCCGCGCCCCCGCAGATCGAGTATGAGAGCGTCGCTCGTGGCGAGTGGACCGTTCAGACTCTTGCTGAGCATTTCCGGCAGACCGCGGGCATGCAGGTACCACCAATGGACGTACCCAATCCGAACGCCGTCGCGCTCGATCAGGCGAAGGCTCTGAGTAGACGCTTGGAGCCCCGAGTACAGCCGGGCGGTTAGCCACAGATCGCGCGCTCGACCCGATTCGCCGGCCACCGTGAGATTCACCCGGTCCCCGATCGCCGTGACGAGGCCGAAGGTTGGTGGGTCGCGCTCGTCGCCGAGATACGCGTCGTCGGAGCGCCAGTCGAGGCGCGGGCTCTCGCCCGGCGATCGTTGGTCCACCGCCACGATCTCGTCCCAAGGGCGAATCCCCGCCGAGTCTGCTGGCCCTCCCGTGAACACCATCGTTGCGAAGTAGCGGTCTTCGAGTCGGAGGAGTTGGAGACCTAAGGTAGGGTGCGAAGTACCCTGGATCTCGTTGATGAGCGCGAAGTAGGCAGGCCGCGAGAGGAGCCCGAGGTGCGTCGCTGGAATGCGGGTGAGAAAACGCCAAATGACTTCCCGCTCTTCGGCCGGGCTTTTTGCCGAGTGCGCTGCCCCGCGAAACTCCGTAACCAGGCCGGGAAGCTCTGTGCTCTGAAAGGCGACGCTGTAGAAGGATTTCTCCAGGCGGGCGGCAACGCGGTCGAAGGTGCGTCCGGGCACCCATGGCGTGGTCGCCGGTTTCTTTCCGGTGGCCACCAAAAAGTCCGTGGGCGAATGGGCCTGCGCCGGCGCAAGGCAGGCGGTAACCCCGATACTGAGGAGCGCAGCGAACGCCGCCGCCCTTTCACCTCGCACGAGTTGCCATTCGCGCGACCAACGCACTCGGCGTTCCGACGCCGATGATATGGATCAAGATACCGTTGAGGAGTACCGGCAGCGCACTCGGCAGCCCGGTCCCGTGCAGCGCCGAGAGCGGCAAGACCACGAGATTCATCACGAGATAGGCACCGATCCCATAGAGGGGCCCCCACACGAACGGCCGTTGGGCGAGAAGCGGGAAACGGCGGCTGAGGAGAACGAACATCGCCACGATGGTGGTGGCGATCGTGAAGTGCATCGCGACCCCAAGGAGCGCGGTC
>DATHDT010000305.1:0-2218 GCA_035318905.1 Gemmatimonadales bacterium
CGTCGAACCCGGCCCCTGCCGCCTGCCGGTATTCCCACGTCCCGAGGAATCGCCGGTCGCAAGGAGCGGGAGCCGCCGGTGCGCAGACGGCGAGCCCCGCCAGACAAACAAGGAAGGCTCTCATTTTCTGAGTCGTGCCAGCATGACGTAGGCTCCCACGGTCAAGGCTCCAACCACCAAGGTTGCGGCGACCGATCCCCAGAACGCCGCGTCGGGCCCCGTCTCCCAGACCAACTTCGCCGGCGGACCCAATCCCTGCCACTCAGAGTGCCCTCGCGCGAACAGATCGAATGCGGCGAACATGTTCCCGCCGGCATGCAGCACCATTCCGGGGAGGATCGAGTCGGTCAGGTATGCGAGCGTGCCGTAGACCGTGGCGACCGCGACATAGAACGGCAGCAACGCCAGCGTGACTTCGGGATGCGTGAAATGGAGGAATCCGAACAGGATGCCCGTGAGGAGAATCGCAATCACCGGTCCGTGGCGCCGCTCGATTGGGCGCTGCAGGTAGCCGCGGAACGCGGTCTCCTCCGTGACCCCCGCGACGAGCGCGCTCATCACCACCCACAGGAGGACCGTCGCGGCCGGATACTTCGACGGATCGATGTCTTGCTGTTGCGGGATCGCGACGAGGCGGCTCAGCACCGTCTGGAGGAGCAGGACGACGACGAGGCCGAGGAGACCGGCGACGATGGCGAGTCCCCACATCTCGTCGGGGACCGGGTTGGCGCGCGCGCACGTGCGGCGGGCGTCGGCGGTGGTGCGGGGCCACCCTGCCCCGCGGACGAAATAGCGCCAGAAAAGCCAGAGGTACAGCGCGGTCGGCGGAACGGCCCAGGGGATGGCGGGCCAGTGCTTGATGTTGAGGGAGACGAGCAGTGCCCACGGCACCGTGCCCAGTGCGGCGACGAGGCCGCCGGTGAAGACGGCCCGGATGATGACGGGGACGCGATGCCAGAGGGCGATCATGCGATCGCCACAAAACTACGTCAAAAAACTCTCCGCAATCCCACGTTCTACCTGAAAGATGAGATCGACAGCCGCTGAATCGGGGCGCGGCGTTCTCTCACAGCGCTGCTGCGCTGTCGCGACGCCGCCACCCCAAGCCGCCGCCACAAGGGTCAGGAGGATTGAATTCCGCATGCTGATAGGACGCCTGGCGCCGCGAATCTTGCACCCGTCCTTCATCGAACCGTCATTTGCCCGTCAGGGGGTTGCCACCCCGGGCCGGTATCCATGAGGTAACCCGTTCCGGGAGCTGCCCATGCCACCCCTCGCCTCGCAGGGACTCAACGCCGACATCAACGTCACGCCGATGATCGATGTCCTGCTCGTGCTGCTCGTGGTGTTCATCCTGTCCATGCAGCTGCGGTCGATCTTCCCGGTCAACGTCCCTCCCCCTGCAACCCGTTCGCAACACACCAGTACGTCGCCGCAGGTGGTCCTCGAGCTCAAGGCAGACGGCTCGTATGCCATCAATGGTGCGCCGGTCGCCCAGAGCGGCCTCGCGGCTCGGCTGCGCAAGCTCGCCGCGGGTGGCCAGCGACAGCTGATCTTCGTTCGTGCCGAGCGGGGACGGAAATACGGCGAGGTGGTCCGAGCGGTGGATCTGGCGAAGGGGGCGGGATGGAAGATCGTCGGCTACATGCCGTAAAACTCAGGCGTCCGGCAGCATCAGCAGATGGTGGAGTACTGTTTTTTCATGCCCGTCGCTCGCACGCGTGACGTCGGGGTGGGACCCCTGAGGTTTTCTTCAACGCACGCATAACTCGTCAACAGACCGGCTTGAATGCCGGGAAGGTGCTGCTGGACGCCAACCTGAGCGACCAGCCAGCGCTCCGCGAGGGGCACGGTGTCTACGCCCGGGATCACGAAACGCAGCGTGCCCACTTTGGCTGTCTGGCCGGTTCGCAGCACTTCGGCCACCTGCTGCGCTTCGGTTTCGTGCTCGAAGTTCCACCCGTCGGGATCCTGGCGTCCGAGCCCAAATGCGATCGACACGTTCGTCCCGGCGCCCTCGTCCCCCAGCTCGGATGGGATCTGGCTCCCCACGACGCCACCGCGAACCTCGATGATCAATGAGTCGTGGCGTTCCGAGATCGCACCTTGCAACCGAGCGACGAAGGGGTACATGCTGCCGGTGGAGTTCAGATCGAAGGGAGTCTCAGTATCGACCGCGAATGCCGCCACCGACAGTAGCACCAGCGCGACCACTAAA
>DATHDT010000306.1:0-13406 GCA_035318905.1 Gemmatimonadales bacterium
CGCGGCGATGATCGCATTGCGCGCGCGGCGCTGTCCCAGACGGTCGAGCTGCCAGAACCCCAGGCGCACGCACGCGACGGCGACCGCGAGAGCGAAGACGGCTCCGAGGATGTCGCGTCGGCTCAGTCTCAACGGCCCATCAACTCCAGTTTCGCTTTACGCGTGAGCCGCTTGATCGCGGCCTCGCGGCGCAGCGCCGCGCTGCGATCCCGAGCTGCCTCACGATAGACCAGACGCAGCGGACGGCGTGCGCGCGTGTACGCGCTCGCCTTCCCCGCGCGATGGGCGGCGAGACGACGCGACAGGTCGTTTGTGATCCCGGTGTAGAGGGAGCCATCGCGGCAGCGCAGCAGGTAGACGACCCAGGGCACGCGTGCAAGCTAGCGGCGGCCCGAACGCGGCGCCATTTTGGCCGCCGTGAAGCGCATCTTCGCCTGGTGCCTCTTCGATTGGGCCAACTCCCCATATACGACTCTCGTCGTCACGTTCGTCTACGCGACGTACTTCGCCAAGGCGTTCGCTCCCGATGTGATCACCGGGACCGCATGGTGGTCGCGCGCCGTGGCCGTCGCGGGATTGACCGTGGCCCTCATCGCGCCCGCCCTGGGGGCACTCGCGGATCGCGGGGGCCTGCGGCTGCGCTTCCTCGCCGCGGCGACCGGGACCTGCGCGCTCGCCTCGGCGGCGCTCGCGTTCGTCGCTCCGGGCCGGGCCTCCGCGGCGCTCGTCGCCCTCGGCCTGTTCGTGCTCGCCGACATCGGGTTCGAGCTGGGGATGCAGTTCTACAACGCGTTGCTCCCCACCGTCGCCCCTCCCGCTCAGATCGGCCGCGTGTCGGGGTACGGGTGGGCGCTCGGGTACGGGGGCGGCCTTGTGGCACTGCTCCTGGCGCTCATCGGCTTCGTCCAGACCGAGACGCCGTGGTTCGGCGTGGCGCGGGACGGTGGGGCGAACATCCGAGCGACGTGCCTGCTCGTCGCCGTCTGGCTCGTCCTCTTCGCGCTTCCATTGTTTCTGACGCTGCGTGAAGAGCGCCGGCCCGGGGCCCGACTCGATGTCGTGGGAGCGTTCCGCGAGCTGGGGGCGACGTTTCGCGGGGTCCGCCGCTACCGCGACGCCGCCCTCTTTCTGCTCGCCCGCCTGCTGTTCAACGACGGCCTGGTCACGGTATTCGCCTTCGGAGGGATTTACGCGGCGGGCACGTTCGGCATGACGTTGAGTGAAGTGATCAAGTTCGGAATCGGGATCAACGTCGCGGCAGGTGCGGGCGCATATCTCTTCGGTTTCGTCGACGACCGCATCGGCGGCAGGCGCACGGTGCTCATCAGCTGCGCGGCGCTCGCGGCCGCCACGGCGCTCGCCGTCTGGGCCCCGACGCGCACGTGGTTCTGGGTCGCGGGAATGGCGATCGGCGTGTTCGCGGGCCCGAACCAGGCGGCCAGCCGATCCCTCATGGCCCGGTTCGCCCCGCCCGGCCGCGAGAACGAGTTCTTCGGGTTCTTCGCGTTCTCGGGTCGTCTGACGTCGTTTGCGGGACCCGCCCTGCTCGGCGTCGCCACGCAGGCGTTCGGCAGTCAGCGCGCCGGTGTGGCGACGATACTGTTCTTCCTGCTCGCAGGTGGCGGCCTCCTCCTGATGGTGGACGAAGACCGCGGCCGGGCGGTGGCCGCCGCTACACGAGCTCCGCCTTCAGGCTGATCGTCGCGACGCCTTTCAGCGCCTTCGACACCGGGCAGTTCTGCTTCGCCGACTCGGCCGCCTTTTCGAACGCCGCCTGGTCGATGCCAGGCACCTTGCCCCGCGTCGACAGCTCGATCTTGGTGATCGTTGGTGCGCCATCCACCATCTCGAGCGTGGCCGACGCGCGGGTCTCGACGCGCGTCACGGGGCTGCCGGCCTTCTCGAGAGCGGAGGAGAGGGCCATGCTGAAGCAGGCGGCGTGCGCCGCCGCGATCAGCTCCTCGGGGTTCGTGCCCTTCGACCCGCCGAAGCGCGTGCCGAAACTGAACGGTCCGCTGAAGGCGCCGCTCTCGGCCTTGAACGTACCCTTGCCCTCTTTGAGTTTCCCTTCCCATGCGGCGCTGGCATTGCTCGTCGGCATCGTGACGTCCTTTGACGTTGAGGTTTCAGAAGAAGTGGGAATCTGGCGAGGCTCCCCGGACTTCGCTACGCTTAGGTCCCATCCTGCGGAGCGATCACTGAATGGCCACGAAGAAGAAACGGTCTGCACCCAAGAAGAAAGCGGCCCCGAAATCCCAGAAGACCCAGAAGAAGCGCATGCCCGCCCGCAGCCAACCTGAAACGCTGCGTCTGCGCAACGTCTCGCTCTCGCTCACGGCGACCGACCTGCAGCGCAGCATCGCGTTCTATCGTGACGTGCTGGGCTTCATGATGGGCGACGAGTGGCGAACCAAAGGCGCGCTCATGGGCGTCGAGCTCCACGCGGGCGCGGTGACATTCATGCTGAGTCAGGACGACTTCGCGAAGGGCCGTGACCGCCTCAAGGGGATCGGCACGCGCTTCTACTGTGGCACCGCCCAGGACATCGACCGGCTCGCCTCACAAATCAAGGAGCGCGGCGGCGTACTCGACCAGGAACCGAAGATGATGGAGTGGGGCAGTCGCGTGTTCATGATCTCCGACCCCGACGGGTTCAAGCTGACCTTCGTGCAGGAGAGTTGACGCTCAGCCCGCGCGCGCTGACCGCCCTCCGCGTCGTCGCCGAAACACTGGTGGACGGCGCGGACGGGGGGGGAGCGGACCTGGCGCGGCGCGTCGCGGGCCACGTCGCGATGCTCCCCCGCGCCGCGGACCGCGCCGAGCTGAACCTGCTCCTCAAGCTGTTTGAAAGCCGCGTCGTCAATCTCCTCATCGCCGGGATTCCACGACCACTCAGCGCGATGACGCCGGCTCAACGCGAACACTACCTT
This sequence comes from Gemmatimonadales bacterium, assembly GCA_035318905.1. Taxonomy (GTDB): domain Bacteria; phylum Gemmatimonadota; class Gemmatimonadetes; order Gemmatimonadales; family GWC2-71-9; genus 20CM-2-65-7. The sequence goes on from DATHDT010000306.1 coordinate 2,931, forward strand.
CGCGGCTGGGCCACGAGCAGGCTGCCTCCTCGGCGCAAAGCGTTCCAGGCACTGAAGCGCCTCGTGACCGTCGCGCACTACACCACACCGGGCACCGCCCGCGTGCTCGGTTACCCCGGCCCGCCCGGCCCACCGCCGGCGGTCCCTAAACCGATTCGCCCGCTCGCGATCACGCGCGATACGACGCTCACGTGCGACGTCGTGGTCGTCGGATCGGGCGCGGGCGGCGCCGTCGTCGCCGCGGAGCTGGCGGCTGCCGGCAAAGACGTGGTCGTACTCGAAAAAGGCGGCTATCACAACGAGGCCGACTTCACGCAGCAGGAAGGCGACGGGCTCGAGCGGCTGTACGATGCGGGAGGGCTGCTCGCGACGCGCGACCTGAGCCTCGTGATTCTGCAAGGCGCAACGCTGGGCGGCGGCACCGTCGTCAACTACACGACGAGCTTCGCCACTCCCGAAGCGGTGCGCGACGAGTGGGCGCAGGAGCACGGCCTCCCGCATTTCGCGGGCGCCGAGTTCACGCGCTCTCTCGACGCCGCGGCGCGGCGCATCGGCGTCAACACCGATCACGCCATGCCCAGCGGCCGCGATCGCGTCTTGATCCGCGGCCTCGAGAAGCTCGGGTGGCATCACGGCCTCTTGCCCCGCAACGTGCGCGGTTGCTCGCAAGACGACGCCTGCGGCTACTGCGGGTACGGGTGCCGCGCCGGCGCGAAGCAGTCGACGCTCGTCACGTATCTACCCGATGCGGTGGCGCGCGGCGCGCGTATCGTCGTGGACTGCGACGTGCGGCGCGTGGCGATCAGCGCCGGCCAAGCGACCGGAGTCGAGGCGCGCGTCGGCACCCACGCACTGACGGTGCGGGCCGGTGCCGTCGTCGTCGCCTGCGGATCGATTCACTCTCCCGCGCTGCTGCTCCGTTCGGGGGTGCATCTGCCGGCCCTCGGAAGATTCCTGGCGCTGCACCCCGCCACCGCCGTGTTCGGCGCGATGGACGAAGCGGTGCGACCGTGGACGGGCACGTTGCAGGCGCACTACTCGGACCAGTTCGCCGATCTCGACCACGGCTATGGGTTCAAGTTCGAGACAGCGCCGGTGCACCCGTCGTTCCTCGCGCTGGCGGCGCCGTGGGAGTCGGCGGCGCAGTATGCCGACCGCATGGGGCGGCTGGCGCACACGGCGGTGTGTGGCATCCTGTTGCGCGATCGCTTTGGCGGACGCGTGAGCATCGATCGCGAGGGGTGCCCGGTGGTCGACTACCGCGTGTCGCGCTACGACGCCGCGCACCTGCACCGCGCGCTCGCCGCGGCGGCGGAGCTCCTCGAGGCGGCGGGGGCGCGGGAGATCTGGGCGCCGCTGGCGCGATGGATCAGCTACCAGCCGGGGGCGAAAAGCGCGCGGGCCGACTGGGTCGCGCGCGTCGACGCCGCCGGGTGGGGCGCGAACCAGCTGCTGCTCGCCACGTTTCACCAGATGGCGTCGTGCCGGATGGGCGCGAGCGCGCAAACGTCCGTGGTCGACCCCGAGCATCGCGTCTGGGGCGTGCGGGGTCTCTACGTCGCGGATGCGAGTGTATTCCCGACGTCGTCCGGCGTGAACCCGATGCTCACGATCATGGGGATCGCGCAGCGGGCCGCACACGTCATCGTCACACACTAAGCACGGAGCACCGCATGCTCGTTCTCCTGACCGTCCTGACCCTCGCGACCCAACAGTCCGTCGCCGATACGTCGCCGTTCCGCGCGCTCGCGCTCCCAGCCGCGACCGGTGTGCGCAGCGCCGGGGGCGCGCCCGGCGCGCGGTACTGGCAGCAGCGCGCCGATTACACGATTCACGCGACGCTCGACACGGCCGCGAACATGCTCGCGGGCAGCGAGCGCATCCGCTACGTCAATCACTCGCCCGACGTGCTCGAGTTCGTGTGGGTGCAGCTCGAGCAGAACCTGTTCGCGCCCGGCTCCATCACGAGCGTCCTGAACCAGCCACCGCTGCGATTCGCCGGCGGCGTGGTCTTCGATTTCACCGGCAAGGGGTTCGTCGGCGGGATCACGGTGGATCGATTCGCGGCGGGCGGACGGGCGCTGACGACGACCATCACGGGCACGATGATGCGGGTCGAGCTGCCCCGGCCGCTGCGGCCCGACAGCGCGATCACCTTCGACGTCGCCTGGCATTTCCCCGTGCCGCCCTACGGCGGTGGCCGCATGGGCCGCGTCGGCTCGCGTTTCTACGAGCTGGGCCAGTGGTATCCGCGGCTCGCGGTCTACGACGACGTGAACGGCTGGAACACCCTGCCCTACATCGGCGCCGGCGAGTTCTACCTCGAGTATGGCGACTTCGACGTGAGCCTCACGCTCCCCGCCGGATTCATCGTCGCCGCGACGGGCACGGTGACGAATCCGCTGGCAGTGTGGACGGCACCACAGCGTGCGCGCCTGGCGCGCGCCCGTCGATCGTCCGAGGCCGTCGCCGTCATCACGAAAGCCGAGGCCATGGCCAATGGCCGGCGGCCAACGGCGGGCTCCAAGACCTGGCGCTTCAGCGCTCCCAACGTGCGCGACTTCGCCTGGGCAGCGGGACCCGATCTCCGCTGGGACGCGAGCGGCTGGAACGGCATTCTGATTCAGACCTTCTACCACCCCGGTGCCGCCCCCTGGGAGGAAGCGAATCGGATGGTCCGCTCGGCGCTGAGCCACTTCTCCGAAACGTGGCTCACCTATCCGTGGCCGCAGTTCACGACCGTCGAGGGGCTCGTCGAAGGCATGGAATACCCGATGATCACTTTCTGCCCGTCGCTCGAAAAGCGGGAGGATCAGTTCTGGGTGCTGGCCCACGAGCTGGGGCACGAGTGGTTCCCCATGGCCGTGGGGTCGGACGAGCGGCGCTATCCGTGGATGGACGAAGGGTTCAACACGTTCATCGACTACGGAGCCGCCGAGACATACTTCCGCGGCACAGTGTACGGCGACACGGTGTGGCGCGAGCTGCTCAGCGCCGCCACGGTCACCGCGGTCCCCGGCGTCGAGCAGCCGCTCATCACGAAACCCGCCGAGGTACATGAGTTGTACTGGGCCGCGTATCAGAAGCCCGCCCTGATGCTCACGCTACTGCGCGACGCGGTCCTCGGGCGTGACGAGTTCCAGGGCGCGCTGCGTGAGTACGCGCGGCGCTGGCAGTTCAAGCATCCGCAACCCGCCGACTTCTATCGGACCATTGCCAACGTGACGGGGCGCGATCTCGACTGGTTCTGGCGCGGCTGGGTGCTCACGACGGCCCGGCTCGATCAGGCCGTGGACTCGGTCACGCGCGGTCCCGGCGACACGACGCTCATCTACCTCTCGAATCGCGGACAGATGGTGATGCCGCTGACCCTCGAGCTGCGCTTCGCCGACGGCACGCGCGACACACGCCAACTCGCGGTCGAGATGTGGTACCTGGGAAGCCGCTTCACCTATCGGGTGAGTACGTCGAAACAGATTGCCGGAGCGGTGGTAGACCCCCAGCGGATCTACCCAGACGTCCAGCGCGGCAACAACAGCTGGGGGCGTTAGCTACTTCGGCTCGATCGGCATGCCGGTAGCGAGCCACAGATCCCATCCGCCGACGAGCGCGCGGGCTTTGGGCCACCCCGCCTGTTGCAGCTCTCGCGCCACCCGGGCGCTTGTCTCTTCGCTGTGTCAGGCGCAGTAGGCGACCAGCCAGGCGGAGCGTGGGAGCGCGAGCTCGGCACCGCGCCGCGCCGCTCCATCGGGGTGCAGGCGGATGGCACCTTTCGCCTTCTCCTCAGTCTCGTTCCACGCGCGATCCTTGCGGACATCGAGCAGGATGACTTGCTCGCCCCGCGTCTGGAGCTCCTTCAGCTCGGCGAGCGTCATGCGGTCGCGCCGTTCGACCGGTGACGCCTCAGCGGGCGGCGCCGCCTCGGGAACGAGCGGGAGGGCACGCCCCCCCCCCGAGCCCGGCCTGCGTCCCAGCATGAGTGCCCCGCCATGTCCGACGACCGACAGCAATACAACCAGCGCCGCGGGCGCGAACAGCTTGTCGGCGCCGACGACGCCGGCGAACACCGGGAGCAACACCAGCAGGAGCGTGGAAAGACCACGCGGCCCAAACCAGATGATCAGACGGCGGCTGCGCGGGTCGAGCCCCTTCCTGGGGAGGGCAACGGCGAGCACCGCGGAGCGCAGCACCAACGCCAGCACCGCGAACGCCAGCCCCATCCACGTGATTCCTGAGAGTCCCGTCCAGATGAGCGAACTCCCGAAGGCGACGAACGTGAAGAGCAGGAACATCTCGGCGGCGGCCTGGCCGACGTCCAGGAAACAGTCGCACAGCTCCGCATCCGAGGCGGCGATCGTGAGCCCGGCGGCGAACGACGCGAGGAATCCACTGCCATGCGCCGCTTCGGCCACCGCGTACGCCGTGAAGGCGAGGCCGAGCGCGTACAGCGACTCGTAGTCGCGTCGCACGCCCACCAGGCGTCGCGCCCGGTCGAGCAGCGCCACGCCGACGAACCCGACCGCGATTCCCGCTCCGGGTCCGACGACGAAAAGATTGAGCGCGGCCCGCCCCCAGTTTCCGCCTTCGCCGCCCTTGAGCACGGCCATGGCGCCGAGCACGATGGGCAACAAAACCAGATCGTTGAGCCCGCTCTCGAGGGCCAAGACCTGCCGCGCCGCCGCGGGGACGTTCCCGCTGCGTAACAAACCACGCATCATCACCGGGTCCGTCGACGCGAGGGCGGCGCCGAGGATCGCGGCTGGTCCGGGCGCGAGACCCAAAAGTCCCCACGCTGCCACCGCGATGAGCGCCGCCGTAACGAGCGTTCCGGGGCCTAGGACGAGTCGAACGAGTGAGCGGTGGCGCTTGACCTCTGCGATGTCGATCCCGACCGCGTCCGTGAACAACACCAGGACGAGCCCCAACGTCGCGATGCTCTCGAGGATCCGAGAGTCGATGGGGAAGTCGACGAGTCCAAACCCGTAGACGCCGATGATGAGGCCGAGCAGCAGGAACAGCGCCACCTGCGGGAAGCGCGTGCGCTCGACGACACCCGACAGCAGCCCCGCCACGATGATGACGAGGCCGATGAGGGCGAGAGTGGCGGTATCCATTAGTGGATTCCGCCGCTCCCGAATTGCTTCACCAAGTCGCCTAACACCGCTTTCGCGTCGCCGAACAGCATCCACGTGTTGTCGAGCACGTAGAGCTCATTGTCTATCCCTGCGAATCCGGGGTTTTTGCTGCGCTTCACCGCGATGACGGTCTTCGCTTTGTCGGCGTCGATGATCGGCATGCCGTAGATGGGCGTGCTCTTCGCGTAGCGAGCGGCGGGATTGACGACATCGTTCGCGCCGAGCACGAGCGCCACGTCGCATTGCGGCATTTCCGGATTGATCTCGTCCATCTCGACGAGCGCCGAGTACGGAATGTTCGCCTCGGCCAGCAGCACGTTCATGTGGCCCGGCATGCGGCCGGCCACCGGATGGATCGCGAACTTCACGGTCACGCCGCGTTTGGTCAGGGCGTCGTACAACTCGCGCACCTTGTGCTGCGCCTGCGCGACCGCCATGCCGTATCCCGGAATAATGACAACGCTGCGCGCCTGCTCGAGCAGCTGCGCCGCCCCTTCCACGGATTCCTGCTTCCATTCCTTCTGCTCACCCGCCGCAACCGCGGGCTGCGCTTTCCCGAAGGCCCCGAACAAGACGTTGGTGAACGAGCGGTTCATCGCCTTGCACATAATGATGGACAGGATGAGGCCGCTCGAGCCATCGAGCGCGCCCGCTGTCACGAGGAGCTTCGAGTCGAGCACGAACCCCATCGCCACCGCGGCGAGCCCCGCGTACGCATTCAGAATGGAAATCACCGTCGGCATGTCGGCCCCACCGATCGGGATGATGAGCAACACGCCGAAGATCAGGGCCAGCGCCGCGATCGCGATGAACACCTGTCCCGACCACGCCGCGGTCGGATGCAGCACCAGGACCACGCCCAGCGCGGCCGCCAGGCCCAGGACCCCGAGGTTGACGAAGTTCTGGCCAGGATAGGTCACGGGCCGCTGCGGAATCCAGCGTACTTCCTGCAGTTTGCCGGCGGCCATCAGGCTCCCGGTGAACGTCAGGAACCCGAGGATGACCTCGACCACGAGGGCGCTGGTCCGGAATGGCGTCAGTTGGGCCGAATGCTCACCGACCCAGAGGAAATACTCCGCGGTCCCCACGAGGCCGGCGGCAAGACCGCCGAACGCGTGCGACAGCGCCGTCCGCTGCGGCACGGCGGTCAGGGGCACGCGCGAGAGCGGGATGCCCACCGCGAACCCCGCGATGATGGCCAGGAAGATCCAGGCGTGATGGACGATCTCAGGCTGGATCCACGTCGCGAGGACCGCGACGGTCATCCCCGTCACGCCCGCGAAGACACCGCGGCGGGCGGTCTTCGGATCGCCCATCCAGTGCAGGGCGAAAATGAACAGCGCCGTCGCGAGGATCGCCGCGAGCTCTCCGATGAGGTGCATCACTGCTTCTTGAACATCTTGAGCATGCGGTCGGTGATCATGAAGCCGCTCACGATGTTCGTCATCGACGCGAACAGCGCGACGGCGCCGAGAATGCGAATCGTGAGCGGATGGTCGGCGCCCGTCACGACGATCGACCCGACCACCGCGATGGCGGAGATGGCGTTGGTGAGCGACATCAGCGGCGTGTACAGGAGCCGCGACACGCGGCGGATCACGCCCAGGCCGATGAACGTCGCCAGCACGAAGACGAACAGGACGGAGCTGAAGTCGTTCATGGTTTGCGCACCTCGCCGGCGTGCGTGACGCAGGTGTCCTTGATGATGGGATCCTCGAAGTCGAGACGGAGCTGGCCGTCTTTCACCACGTGCGTCAGGAACGCCGAGAGATTCCGCGCGTACATCTGGCTGGCGTGGAGCGGCAGCGTGCTCGGCAGGTTCAGGGGTCCGAGGACGACGACGCCGTGGCGTACGATCTCGGTCCCCGGCTCGGTCAGCTCGCAGTTCCCACCCGTCTCGGCCGCGATGTCGACGATGACCGAACCCGGCTTCATGCCCTCGACGGCTGCCGCGCTGATCAGGATCGGCGCCTTCTTGCCCGGGATCGCCGCTGTGGTGATCACGATGTCGGCTTCTTTCGCCGCGCCGGCGAGAAACGCGAGCTCCTTGCGGTGCGTTTCCTCGGACAGCTCCTTGGCGTAGCCGCCCGCGGTCTCCGCGTGCTCCTCGATCGCCATCTCGAGGAATGCGGCGCCGAGGCTCTGGACCTGCTCCTTCACGGCTGGCCGGACGTCGAAGGCGGAGACGATCGCTCCGAGGCGCCGCGCCGTGGCGATCGCCTGGAGGCCGGCGACGCCGGCCCCGAGCACCAGGACCTTCGCCGCCGGGAGCGTGCCCGCCGCGGTGACCAACATTGGGAAGAAGCGGCCCGTCGCTACGGCTGCGAGCAGTACCGCCTTGTAGCCCGCGACGGTCGCCTGCGACGACAGGGCGTCCATCGACTGGGCGCGGGTAATGCGCGGCAGGAGGACGAGGCTGAAGGACGTCAGTCTCCGTTGCGCCATCTGCTTCACGAGGCCGGGATCCGCACCCGGTTGGAACAACGCGACCAACGCGCCGCCGTCGCGGTATAGCGCGATGTCACTCGCCGCCGGCGGCTGTACCTGGAGGACGACGTCGACCTGTCCGAGGGCCGTGGCGCGGTCGCCCACCGTCGCCCCGACGGCCTTGTAGGCGTCGTCGGGACACGCCGCGCCGTTGCCGGCACCGCGCTCGACGACCACCTCGAATCCTGCCTTGACGAGTCGCCCGGCCGCGTCGGGCACGAGCGCCACGCGGCGTTCGTTCGCCGCCACTTCCTTTGGTACGCCGACCTTCATGCCATTCCCCTGTCACCCACGCGGCAGTTGAGGCCGATCGCGGTGCTGCGCGAGCATCCGCTCGGCGAAGTCCACCCGCTCAGCGAGATCGTTGAACTGATCGCGCAACGCCTGCAGCTCCTGATCCATGGCTTCGACCCGAGCGTCGGAGCGGCTTCCGATGTTGCGGGGGTCCTCTACACTCCAGTTCCGGACCGGCAAGTCTTCCGCATCCCGGAATTCCCCCGTCACGAGCAGTACCATGTCGTACAGCCACCAAATCCCCAAGCCACCGAACGTCACGAGCATGGCGACGCCCGTGCCATTCTTGCCCAAGTAGAAGCGGTGTAGTCCGAAGACGCCTCCGAAGAACCCCAACCCCACCGCAACACTACGCGACCGCTCGGAGACCTCCGGCTGGTGCGTTTCGGGGGGCAAGTACGCGTCGGGGAGCGGCATGACCGATACTACGAGCCGCCGCCGGGAGCGGCAAGCAAGTGACGCAAAGCAGGCTCCAGGTCCGCGTGGTGAAACCGATACCCCGCGGCGACGAGACGCGCCGGCAACACTCGCTGCCCGCTCGCCATCATCGCGGCCGCCTCTTGCCCAAAAACCATTCGGAGCGCGAACGCCGGCAGAGGGACCACGGCGGGGCGCCGCAGCACGCGCCCGAGCGTGCGCACAAACTCGAGCTGCGGGAGTGGGTGCGGCGCGGTGACGTTGACGGGCCCCGAGATCGATTCGGCGGTGAGCAAATACACGAGCGCGTCCAGCACATCGCCGAGCGCGATCCACGAGAGATACTGGGCGCCGCTGCCGATGGGCCCGCCAAGCCCCAGCCGAAACGGGGGCAGCAGCGAGCCGAGGAGACCGCCGGTGGGCGTCAGCACGATGCCGAAGCGCAGGTTCACGACCCGCACACCGGCTCGAGCGGCCGGGCCGGTGGCGGCCTCCCAATCGCGCGCCACATCGGCGAGAAAGTCAGCCCCCCTGGAAGACTCCTCGGTCAACTCGGCGGCGCCACGATCGCCGTAGTAGCCGATCGCGGAGGCTGCGAGCAGAACGCGGGGGCGTCGCGACAGGCCGGCGATCGCCTCGCTCACGAGCTGCGTCCCGTTCACGCGGCTCTCGCGGATGCGGCGCTTCTTCTCGGGGCTCCAGCGCCCAAAGACGCTCTCACCGGCGAGATTCACGACGGCATCACACCCTGCGAGCGCGGCGCGGTCGATCGTCCCGCGCGCCGGGTCCCAGGCGATCGCCTGCTCACCCGCCGAGACCGGGCGGCGCACCAGCGGAATGACGTGGTGCCCCTCACGCCTGAGCCGAGCCGCGAGCGCGCCGCCGATCAGGCCCGTCGCGCCGCTGACAGCGACTTTCACTCGGGGAGCACCGCCTCGGCTTCGATTTCGACCAGCATCGCCGGGTCGACGAGTCCCGCCACGGCAACGAGCGTGCACGCGGGCCGGATGGCGCCGAAGACCTCGCCGTGCGCCCGGCCCACCAGCTCCCAATGCGCCATGTTGGTCACGTAGATGCGAGTACGCACGACATCTTCGAGTCGCCCGCCGGCCTGCACCAGCGCGTGCTGAATGTTCCTGAGGGCCTGCATCGCCTGGGCGTAGGGGTCTCCCACGCCCACGATCTCACCGGATGGGTCGGTCGCCGTGGTCCCCGAGACGTGAATCGTCTGTCCCACGCGAACGGCCCGCGAATACCCGACGATCGGCTCCCACGGCGCGCCGCTCGCGATGTTGTGGCGGGTCATCGTCCTTCGGGCGCCGAGGGCGTGGCGCTCCACGCCGCGTGCGAAATCTGCCCGGTGGCTTTCGCTTCGGTGATGCGCTCGTCGGCGGCGCGCACGATGTCATCGATGCCGCCGGGAGGCTCGACAAACGTGACGCCGCCGATGCTCGTGTTCATCTGGCGACCGTCACCAGTCCGAACTTCCAACAGCCCCGTGCGAAGTTTCTCGAGCACGATCTTCGTCGCAGCGGCGGGCGTCTCCGGCAGGAGCACGATGAACTCGTCGCGACCCAACCGCGCGATCAAGTCGGTGGCGCGCAAGGCGCTGCGGAGGGCGGCGGCCGTCGAGCGGAGCAGATCGTCGCCGACGCGGGTGCCCAGATCCACACAGGCGACGCTGAAGGGGTGCTGATAGCGACGGGCCCGCTCGATCTCCATGGCGGCCGCTTCGTAGAAGGCCCGGGCGCTGCGGACACCCGTCACGTCATCGGTGCGCGCCAGGCGCCGTTCCCGCGCGAGGGCGTTGCGGAGCGCGAGGGTCACGCCCACCAGCGCCACGATCGCCGCCAAGGCTAGGCCGAGTAGCATCCGACAAACCTACACGGTCGTCACTGCCTCTCAACCACCGCCACGCCGTACCAGCACGGGCTGACCAGGCACGCGTCCATAACGACCTTCACGCGGAAGTCGCGCGTTTCCGCTGGTGTGAAGCGCACAACCGGGAAGTTTTCCCCTCGCCGGTCGGTAACAAGCTCATTGCGGTCCGGGGTGGCCAGCACCAGTTGCAGGCTGGAGCAGTCGTTGTCGCAAACCCCGATGATCGAGTAGGACACGCCGGCCGTGAGGGTGACCGCGAACC
>DATHDT010000307.1:0-6192 GCA_035318905.1 Gemmatimonadales bacterium
GCGCGCACGCGGGCGTCGGGTCCGCGCGCGGCGTTGCTCGCCGTGCGCGCCGGGCTGGCGTTCGAGGCCGCGGGACAGCCGGACAGCGCGGCGCGTGCATTCGCGGCGGCCCGCGCGGGAGGACTCGCAGGGATCGACGCGTGGTTGCGCGTGCGGCAGGCGCGAGTCAGTCGCGATACCGCCGAAGCATTCAGGTTGCTGATCGACGCGCCGGCACCGGCGGCGCGCGAAGCGATGCTGGCCCGCGCTCGCGCGCTGCTCCTCGCGGGCGACACGGCGCGCGCGCTCGACGCATTCGCGCAAGCAGGGAAGGGGCTCGACGTCGCGCGGCTGGCGCTGGCCGTTCGGGATTCGGCGCGGGCCCGCGCCGCGCTGTACGAACTGATGGCGCGGGCGCCGCAGAGCGACGACGCGGCGGCCGCCGTCGCGCTCGCGCTCGGTCCCCTGCCGCCCCGCGCGCCCCAGGAGCACGTGGCGCTGGGGCGCGCGTTGAACCGGCGCGGCACGGCGGCCGACGCCCGCATCCACGTGGAGCACGCCATCCGCCGTGGCGACTCGAGCGCGGCGACCATGATTTTCTACGGTGAGCTGCTGGCGGCGACCGGTCGCTATGCCGAAGCCGCCCAAGCCTATCGGGCCGCCGCCACCGATTCCGCGCTCAGGCCCCTCGCGATCTACCGGCGGGCGCGCGTCCTGGTCCGGCTCGACGATCCCGGCGCGACGACCGCGCTCTCCGGATTCGCGCAGACGTATCCGTCCGACACCGCGGCTCCCACCGCGCTGTACGTGCTCGGCGACGCGCTGTTCGATCGCGGCGACTGGGTCGGCGCGGCCCGCTGGTTCGGGGAGTTGATCGCGCGGTACCCCTCGGACGCGCGCGCGTCCCTGGCGCGCTTCCGGCTCGCGGCTCGCGCGTATCGCGATGGGCAGCTCGACAGCGCCGCCGCGCTCTATCAGGGCGAGGTGATGGCGGCAGGACCGCAGCGCACGGGGGCGCGCTTCTGGCTCGGCAGGATCGCGCAGGCGCGCGGCGACTCCAGCGGCGCGCGCGAGACCTGGCGCGCGCTCGCGCGCGACGATTCGCTCGGCTACTACGGCCTGCGCGCGCGGCGCGAGACCGACATGCCGGGCGTGGCGGTTGTCGCCGTGGCCGCGCTTCCCCCCTCAGGGATTCCCGCGCCGGTCGTCAACGGTCTGGCGCGACTCGACACACTGATGCTCGCGGGACTCGACAGCGAGGCGCAGTTGGAAGTGCGCGCCGTCCTCGGCCGCCCGCCGCAGGACGTCGAGAGTTTGCTCGCGTGGAGCGAGGGCCTGGGGATGCGCGGCTTCGGCTCGGCGGCCGTGCGTCTCGCGTGGCAGGCGTTCGTCAAGGCGCCCGGTGAGCCGCGCGTGCTGCGCGCCATCTATCCGTGGCCGGCTCGCGCAGCCGTCGAGGCCGAGGCGAAGGAGTTCGCCGTCGATCCACTGCTCCTCGTCGCGATCATTCGTCAGGAGAGCGTCTTCGATGTCGAGGCGCTCTCGCCCGCGGGCGCGCGCGGGCTCGCCCAGCTCACACAGGGCACCGCCGCGCTGACGGCCCGCGGCCTCGACGTCACGTTCTATCCGGAGTGGATCACCGTTCCCGATCTCAACCTGCACCTGGGCGCCGCCCACCTCGCGGAGCTGCTGCGCCGCTTCGGTCGTCTCGAAACCGCGATCGCCGCCTACAACGCGGGCGGCTCGCCGGTGCGCCGCTGGCTCGAGCGCGACGGCGCCGACGATCCCGACCAGTTCATCGAGCTCATCCCGTATCCGGAAACCCGCGGCTACGTGCGTAGTGTGATGCGCAACCGCGAGCTATATCGCATCTTGTACGCGACGCCCTAGCCCTGCTTGACAGCCCTCCCAGTGCCCCTCATTTCTATGGCGCTCGACACGCAGAACTCAACGTCACGGACTTTGCAGGAGGCGCCCGCGCATGATCAAGGGAAAGGTGAAGTGGTTCAATGACGCCAAGGGGTATGGCTTCATTGAACAGGAGGGTGGCGAGGACGTGTTCGTGCATTTCTCGGCCATCCAGATGGACGGCTTCAAGACGCTCGCCGAAGGCCAGGTGGTGGAGTTCGAAGTGAAGCAGGGTGACAAGGGGCTCCACGCCGCGAACGTGATGCGCGCCTAGCGTCCCCCCCAACGCATCCGCCGTTGATCCACCCCGCCCGAGCGGTTCGGGCGGGGTTATTCTTTCGCCATGGCGGAGCGGCTCTTCCTCGTCGACGGCTATGCGCTGATCTATCGGGCGTTCTTCGCCATGATCGCGCGGCCCCTCACCACCCGGCGCGGCGAGAACACCTCGGCGGCGTGGGGTGTCACGAACTTCCTGCTGCGCCTGCGCGCCAAGCACCACCCCGACTACCTCGGCTGGGTGCACGACGTCGGCGAGTCGTTCCGGCACCAGCAGTACCCCGCCTACAAGGCCACGCGCGAGAAGCTCGACGAACAGCTGCAGCAGGACTTCGATCGCTCCGTCGAGCGCATCCGGGAGATCCTCAGCGCCTTCCGGGTTCCCGTGTTGGGCGTCGAGGGCTTCGAGGCCGACGACGTCATCGGCACGCTCGCGGACCAGGCGTCGCGCCAGGGGGGGGGAGGCGCGCTCCAAACCGTGATCGTGTCGGGGGACAAGGATTTCTACCAGCTCATCGGCCCCCACGTCGCGCTGCTCAACCCGGGCCGCGGCGGCCCCGCCGCGGTCGAAGAGCAGTGGGTGGACCCGAGCAACGCCGGCGAACGGCTTGGCGTGCCGCCGGAGCGCGTCGTCGATTACCTCGCGCTGGTCGGCGACAGCTCGGATAACATCCCCGGCGTGAAGGGCGTGGGCGAGAAGACGGCGTTGGAGCTCTTGAGCACGCACGGCGATCTCGACACGATCCTCGCGCGCGCCGCGGACCTGCCGGGCAAGCGGGCGCGGGAGGCACTACTGCAGCACGCCGATCTGGCGCGGCTTTCGCGTGAGCTCGTGACGATCCGGCGCGATGCCCCCATCGAGCTCGATCTCGAACAGCTGCGTGCGCGCGCGCCAGACGTAGTTCGGCTCACGGAGCTTTTCACCGAGCTGGAGTTTCGCTCACTGATTCCGAAACTCGAAGACGTCGCTGGCGCGAGCGCGGGGGCTCCTGCTCCGGCAGCCCAGCGGGCACCCGCCGTCGCTGGACCCCCCGCGCTTGCGCCCGCTCGGGTCCTCGACGATCCGTCACAGATCTCCACAGTTCTCGCGGAGGTCCGGCGGGCGCCGTTGGTGGCCATCGACACCGAGACGACGGGTCTCGACCCGATGCGCGCCCAGCTCGTGGGGCTGTCCCTCGCCGTCGCGCCCGGCCGCTCATGGTACTTGCCGTTCGCGCACCTGCCGCCCGACGGCCCGCTCGCGGGCGGCGAAACGCCCCGCAACCTGCCGCCTCTGACGAGCGAGGCGCTCGCCCCGCTCCGCGCGCTCCTCGTCGACGCGACCGTCCCCAAGGCCGGTCACAACGTGAAGTTCGACTGGCTGGTCCTGCGCCGCGCGGGCGTCGAGTTGGCGGGCGTTCGGTACGACTCGATGCTCGCGAGCTTCGTCCTCGATCCGGGGCGGCGCTCGCACGCGCTCGACGAGTTGGCGCGCGAGCGACTGAGCATCGAGATGCAAACGTACGGCGCTGTCGCGGGGAAGGGTCGCCGTGAGCGACCGTTCGCCGAGGTCCCGATCGCCGACGCCGCGCGTTATTGTTGCGCCGACAGCGAGATGGTGCTGCGGCTCGAGGCCGCGTTCCGGCCCGAGCTCGAGGACCACCACCTGCTGCCGCTGCTCGAGACGATCGAGATGCCCCTCGTGCCCGTGTTGGTCGAAATGGAGTCGACGGGCGTCCTGATCGACCGCGCGTTGCTGGGCGAGATCGGCCGCGCGTTTGCGAAGGAGTTGGCGGGCCTCGAGGTGGAGATTCACCGGGCCGCGGGCAGCGATTTCAACATCAACTCGACGCCGCAGCTCCGCACCATCCTGTTCGACAAGCTCGGGCTCCCGGTCTTGAAGCGGACCAAGACGGGGGCCTCCACCGATTTCGAAGTGCTCGAGCAGCTGGCCGCGATGGGACACGATGTGCCCCGCCTGTTGATCGAGTACCGCGAGCTGTCGAAGCTCAAGTCGACCTACGTCGACGCGTTGCCCGGATATGTCCACCCCGAGACGGGCCGCGTGCACACGAGCTACAATCAGACGGGCGCGGCCACGGGGCGGCTCTCCTCCTCCGACCCCAATCTCCAAAACATCCCCATCCGCACGCCGCGCGGTGAGGAGATCCGGCGCGCCTTCATCGCTCCGCCGGGGCACATGCTCCTCACCGCCGACTACTCGCAGATCGAGCTGCGCCTGCTGGCGCACCTGTCGGGCGACCCGGCCTTTGTCGAGGCGTTCGAGCGCGGCGGTGACATTCACCGCCAGACCGCGGCCGTGATCTTCGGAGTCGCGGAGGAAGCGGTGACGGCGGAGATGCGCGCGCGGGCCAAGACCATCAACTTCGGCACGATCTACGGCCAGGGCTCGTTCGCCCTGTCGCGCATGCTGAGCATCACGCAGGACGAAGCGAAGGCGTTCATCCAGCAGTACTTCGAGCGCTTCGCCGGCGTGCGCCGTTGGCTCGATGCCGTCGTGGAGGAAGCGCGCCAGAAGGGGTACGTCGAGACGCTGTTCGGCCGGCGCCGCTACATCACCGAACTCAAGGACAAGAACTTCAACGTCCGGTCCTTCGGCGAGCGAACCGCCACCAACTCGCCGCTGCAGGGCTCAGCGGCGGACCTGATCAAGATCGCGATGATTCGCATCCACGCCGCGCTCCCCGCGGCCGGATTGCGCGCCCAAATGCTGCTCCAGGTGCACGACGAGCTGGTTTTCGAGGTCCCCGAGGCTGAACAGGCAGCTGCCGCAGGTCTTGTAAAACGCGAGATGGAGGGGGTGACCCGTCTGCGAGTGCCGCTCGTCGTAAGTATCGGCGCCGGAAAGAATTGGGTGGATGCGAAGGATTAAGCACGCCTCTTGCAGTTACGGGGCCGGAGCCCAACATTGGGGCGTCGAACCGGGGGTTTCCCCCGGGTCGGCGCCCTTTGGCGCCCGGAGGGTATCGCCGTGAAGTCGCGTGGTTTTACGCTGATCGAGCTCTTGATCGTGGTCGTGATCATCGGGATTCTCGCGGCCATCGCCATCCCGAAGTTCGCGAACACGAAACAGAAGGCATATGTCGCCCAGATGAAGTCCGATCTCAAGAACCTGGCGACCGCCGAAGAGGCCTATTTCTACGACTCGACGTCGTACACGACGAGCCTCGCGGCGTTGAATAATTTCCGCTCTTCGACCGGCGTGACGCTCACCGTGCTCGAGGGGACCCCGATGGGCTGGTCAGCGCAGGCCCTGCACAGCTCCACGACGCGCGGCTGCTATCTCTTCAACGGCAACGCCACGCCGGTGGGCAACGCGACGGTCGCGGGCAAGATCACCTGCACCTAACGCCGCCCTACCAGGAGTTCAAACGCCGCCGCGAGGGGATGTGCTTCGCCCTCGACGGCGGCGTTTGGCTTCATCACCATAAAATCCACGATGAGCCGATGGCGCACCTGGTGAGCTCCGACAAGGAGCGCCTCCTCGAGTTGGGGCGCTCCCTCGGGCTCCATCCGGCCTGGCTGCAGTACAAACCGCTCAAGGATCCGCGCACCGGGACTCGCGTGCCCGCGTGGCATTGGGACCTGTGGGGGGAACGACTGAGACGCCTAGGCGCCTAGAGGCCTAGGCGCTTAGGCATCTCGACGTCTATTCCGCGTCTCCGGATTCGAGCCGCGGGGCCCGGACGCCCGGCCACCAGTTCCAGCGGCCAGCGATATGCATGATCGCCGGGACGAGCACCATGCGGATGAGCGTGGCATCGAGCAACACGGCGAGGGCCAGCCCGAAGCCGATGAACTGCACCGCCAGCACGCGCGAGAAAGCGAACACGCCGAAGACCGCGATCATGATCAACGCGGCAAACGTGATGGTGGACGCCGTCGCTGACAGCCCTTCCATGGTCGCGTGGTCATTGCGGCCCGTTTTGTCGAACACTTCCTTGATTCTCGTCAGCAGGAACACCTCGTAGTCCATCGATAGCCCGAAGACCGTCGCGAACACGAGGACCGGGACCACGACGAAAATCG
>DATHDT010000308.1:0-3481 GCA_035318905.1 Gemmatimonadales bacterium
GTCGGCCGCCGTCAGGAGCACGACGGGGTCGCCCCCCTGCTTGGCCGTGAAGAGTGTCTTGCCGAGGCGTGTGGCATTCTCGGCGATGACGCCGTTGGCGCTGTCGAGAATGATCTGCGTCGAGCGGTAGTTCTGCTCGAGCTTGATGAGCGTCGTCCCGGGAAAATCCTGCTGGAAGGCGAGCATGTGCCGGACGTCGGCACCGCGCCAGCCATAGATCGCCTGGTCGTCGTCGCCGACCACGCAGAGATTGCCGTGTTGGCGGGCGAGCTGCTTGACGAGCAAGTACTGGGCGGCGTTGGTGTCCTGGAACTCGTCCACTAACACGTGCTGGAAGCGGTCCTGCCAGTAGGCCAGCCGCTCGGGGTGCTCGCGGAACAGCACCAGGGGGTTGAGCAACAGGTCATCAAAATCCATCGCGTTCGCCTGCTTCAGGGCTGGTCCGAGCGCGGCGAACACGTCCGCGGCGACGCGCGCGAGCGGTGTGTCGGCCTGGGCGCCCAGTTCCTCGGGAAGGAGCATGCGATTCTTGGCGCCCGAAATGATGCCCTGCAGCGCGCGGGGCGGATACGCTTTGGGTGACACGCCCCGTTGCTCCAGGATGCGCCGAATCAGCGCCGTCTGGTCGTCGACGTCGTAGATCGTGAAGTTCGGCCCGAAGCCGAGCAACGGAGCCTCGCGCCGCAGGAGCCGTGCCGACAGGGAGTGGAAGGTCCCGATCCACAGCCCGCGCGGGTCGGCGCCCAGCAACGTGCCGACCCGAGTGCGCATCTCCGCCGCGGCCTTGTTGGTGAAGGTGACGGCGAAGATGCGCTGCGGCGCGATACCTTGACTCTTGATGAGGTGCGCGATGCGGGCGGTCAGCACGCGCGTCTTCCCCGAGCCCGCTCCCGCCAGGACGAGGAGTGGCCCTCCGGGGTGCTCCACCGCCGCCTGTTGGGCGGGGTTCAACGCCAGCGTCATTTCGCGCTGTGAGTGGTTGGGAACTCGAGGACGAACACTGATCCCTTGCCGTTATCGCCGGGGTGGAAGGACACCCGGCCTCCGTGTTGCTGCTCCACGATGCGGCGCGCCAGCGCGAGGCCGATGCCCCACCCGCCCGTCTTGGTCGATGATCCGGGTTCAAACAGCTGGCCCCGAATCGCGGGCGGCACGCCGGGACCGTCGTCCGTCACCGTGACGCGTGGGCCGCGGTCGCCGGCGTCGACCTTCACCTCAATCCGGCCGCCGCGCCCGCTGAGGGCGTCGATGGCGTTCTTCACGATCACCTCGAGCGCCCATTCTATTAACACCGGGTCACCCGTAGCCGCCGGTCCGGCGCCCGGCGAGATGAGCGCGATCGCCACCGTGTTCGCCAGTGTTGGTAGCCGAGGCAGGAAGTAGCCGACGACCCGCTCCGCGGTCGTACCCAAGCCCACCGGTTCGCGTCGCGCCGGGCGGCCGATGCGTTCGAAGCGCTTCGCGACGCGCTCGAGCCGCTCGGCGTCGGCCTGAAGATGCGTGACGAGGTCACCGCCCGGCGTACCCGGATTCTCCCGCAGGTAATCAATCCAACCCGTGAGACTCATCAGGGGCGTGCCGAGCTGGTGCGCCGATTCGCGCGCCATCGCCACCCAGAGCCGGTCCCGCGCGGCGCCGACGCGGACGCGCACAGCCCACACGGCCAGGAGCGCCAGGCACACGAACACGACCCCTTGGAGCGCCGCGAGACCCGTGAACCGGCGCGCCGACGGCACGGCGCCGTAGTGGATCGTGCCGACGCCCGGCTGTACGAGGGGCTCGTTGATCCGATCGAGCTGCGCGATCCAGGCACGCTGCTCGGCCTCGGTGGCGTCGGCTCCGAAGGGCGCGTTGTCGAGCGCGCTGATGCGGCCGCTCGGGTCCGTGACGGCGATGGGAATGCCGAGGCGGCGAACTTCTGCCGCCAGGTTGAGGAGGGCCTCGGCCGCGCCGCCCTCGTGCGGATCGTTGAGTCCTGCGAAGACACGCCCAAAGAGGCGGGTCGTTTCGCGGGCGTCATCTCGAAGATGGCGCGCCACGATCCAGGCGTAGCCTACGGAGAGGGCGCCGAACAGCAGCGCGAGGCCGACGAGCGCGGCGGGTCCGGCCCGTCGCAGCTGGTCCTTAGCCGCCACCGAACCGATCGGCGCCGAAGTACGGCGTGAGGGCCGGCGGCAATGTGACGGACCCGTCGGGCTGGTGCCGCGCCTCGAGCAGCGCCGCGATCGTCCGTGGCAGCGCGACGCCGGACGCGTTCAACGTGTGCACGAACTCAGGCTTCTCCCCCGGCTTGGGCCGGCAGCGGATGTTGGCGCGCCGGGCCTGGTAGTCCGTGAACGTGCTGGAGCTCGAGACCTCGAGCCACTGCCCCACACCCGGCGCCCACACTTCCAGGTCGTACGTCTTGGCGCCGGCGAACCCGAGGTCTCCTGCGGCGAGCAGCACGACGCGGTACGGCAGCTCGAGGCGGCGCAGCACCTCCTCGGCGTGACCCGTCAGTTTCTCGTGTTCAGCGGGCGAGTCCGCGGCGCGAGAGAAACGCACCAGCTCCACCTTGTCGAACTGATGGACCCGCAGCAACCCGCGGGTGTCCTTCCCGGCCGCCCCCGCCTCGCGGCGAAAGCAGGGCGTGTACGCGACGTAGCCTTTGGGAAGCGCGGCGCCGTCCAGAATCTCATCGCGATGCAGGTTCGTCACCGGCACCTCGGCGGTGGGCACGAGGAACAGGTCGTCGCTGCTGGTGCGGTAGGCGTCGTCTTCGAACTTGGGCAGCTGGCCCGTGCCGGTCATCGCCTCGCGCCGCACGACGAAGGGCGGCTCGACTTCGGTGTACCCGTGCTCACGCGAGTGCAGATCGAGCATGAAGTTGATGAGCGAGCGGGCGAGCCGAGCGCCGGCCCCGACGAAGACCGGAAACCCGGAGCCTGCCAGCTTCGCCCCGCGCGCAAGATCGAGAATGCCGAGCCGTTCGCCGATTTCCCAATGCGGCGGCCCGCCCTTTGGGGCCGGCGTGCCCCACGCGCGGACGACCGCGTTGTTGCTCGCATCGCCGTCAGGCACCTCGGGGAGCGGGATGTTGGGGACGAAGAGTGTCTTCGCGTCGAGCACGGACTCGATCTGGCGTAGTTCCGACTCGAGGGTCGTAATGCGCGAGCCCAGCTCGCGGCGCGCGACCGTCGTCGCCTCCGGCAACCCGCCCTGCGCCTTCGCCGTCAGCGCGTCGGCCTTGGCCGCGTCGTTGCGCTCCGCCTTGAGCTGATCGAGCTGTCCGGTGAGCGCGCGGCGTTTCATGTCGAGCGCTTCGATCTCGTCGAGCAGCCGGATCAGCGCGGTATCGCCGCGGCGCGCGAGGCCGGCCCGCACCTGAGCGGGCGAGGCGCGCAGCAACTTCAAATCAATCACAGACTTCGTGGCACGGCTCAGCGCGCCGGGAAGCCGGGCTCGAGCCCGCGATATCCGCAGTTGTCGTCGACGAGGACTT
>DATHDT010000309.1:0-2575 GCA_035318905.1 Gemmatimonadales bacterium
ATCGCCGTCGTCCTGCTCTTTTTCTACATGACGACCGCGAAAGCCAATCAGGAGTGCAGCGTGTGCATGGAATTCGGGGGCGGGTCTAACTGCGCAACCGCTCTCGGCAGTACCGTCGGCGAGGCCACCGAGACGGCCCACAAGACCGCGTGTGGTCCCCTGGCGCGGGGCATGAACGAAACGATCGCCTGCGACAATCGCGCGCCCGTCAGCGTGCAGTGCAAGGGCCGCCAGGGATGAGCGGATTCGCACTCCCTCGCGTCTCGATCCCGGCCAGCCTGCTCCTCACCGAGGGGGAGCCCCGCCTCGGTGAGATCTACGTGATGGAGCGCGTGCCCCAGCACAGCGGACCGGAGACGGCGCTGGAAATGCTCAACCGTCCCGATGGATTCTTTCCATTTCGGGCCGCGGGAGCCGCGCAAGTCTTGCTGGTCACCAAGGCCCGCACGATCTCGTTGTCCGTCCCTCGAAACGTGATCGGTGAGGATCCCGCTCGGCTGTCGGCGGCGAAGTTGGTGGGCATCACCGTCACGCTGTCAGGGGATACTGACATCACGGGGTGGGCGACGCTGGAGCTTCCGGAGTATCATTCGCGCTTGCTCGACTATCTGAACGCCTCCCCGGACCCCTTCTTTGCGGTTACGACCGCGGAGGAGGTCCATGTCGTGAACCGCGCCCACGTGTTGTACGCGCGGCCCGAGGATTAAGGACTGACGATGGCCACGCGACTCGATCCCTTCGTCGACGTGCTGTTACGGGAGGGCGCGGACCAGCTGTACCTGCTTCCCGACGAGCCCGTGACGATCGTGAAAGACGGCAAGCCGCGCAAAGTGAGCCGGCAGCCCCTGACCGATCAGCACATTTACGCGCTGCTCGTCGAGGTCGCACCTCCCGAGGCGGCCGACAAGATCGACCAGCAGGCCGAGACGGAGTTCGAGTATGCCGCGGACAAGGGTCTGGTCCGCGTGCGCATCGTCCCCGAGACGGGACGCCTCACAGCGGTGATTTCGCCGATGAGGCGCGCTTCTCAGGAGCTGGCCACGGCGGCCGTCGCCGCCCCCGCGGCCCATCCGGGGGACGAAGCCGAGGTGACCGCGGTTCGCCCGGCGGTAAAAGGCGGGAAGAATCCCCCGGCAGCGCCCCCAACGGCGCCACCCCCGAGAGCGCCCCGCGCCTCGGTGATCGCCGCCGCGCCGATGGTTGAAACGCCGGCGCCCGCTGCCGGAGCGCCGCCCGCCGCCCTCCCCGGCGAGTTCGCCGCCTCGCAGTACCAGGCCGCCGAACAACGGCTGGGCAAACTGCTGCGCGCCCTGGTGTCGTCCCACAGCTCGGACCTGCACCTGCGCGTGGGCGAGCCGCCCATGTTCCGGACCCACGGCGAGATCGCCCGGCAGGGAGGGGCTGCCCTGTCGGTGCAGGAGCTGGAGCTGCTGATCCTGTCGATCATGCCCGAGCGCAACCGCGGCGAGTGGAAGGAGACCGGCGACACCGACTTCGCCTACGAGATCGCGGGCGTGGCCCGTTACCGCGTCAATGCCGCGCGCGACCGCAAAGGACCGGTAGCAGTGTTCCGGGTCATTCCGGCCAAGGTCGTCTCGGTCGAGGAGATGGGCCTGAGCGAGGAGGTGCAGCGGCTCTGCTACCTCACGAAGGGGCTGGTGCTGGTGACCGGGCCCACCGGTTCAGGCAAGTCCACGACCCTCTGCGCGCTCATCGACCTCGTGAATCGGTCGCGGTCCGATCACATCATCACGATCGAAGACCCGATCGAGTTCGTGCACGAGAACAAGAAGTGCCTCATTACACAGCGCCAGGTGCACGTCCATACCGAGAGCTTCAAGACGGCCCTCCGCGCGGCGTTGCGCGAGGATCCAGACATCGTCCTGGTGGGCGAGATGCGCGATCTCGAGACGATCGCGATCGCGATCGAAACCGCCGAGACGGGGCACCTGGTATTCGGGACGCTGCATACGACCACGGCGGCGTCGACGGTCGACCGGATGATCGACCAATTCCCGGCGGACCGGCAGTCACAGATCCGCGTGATGTTGTCGGAGTCGCTGAAGGGCGTGATCTCGCAGACGCTCTGCAAGAAGACCGGCGGGGGCCGGGTGGCGGCGCGGGAGATCCTGCTCTCGACGCCGGCGATCGCGAACCTGATCCGCGAAGCGAAGACGTTCCAGATTCCGTCGATCATGCAGACGAGCAAAAAGCTCGGCATGGTCACGCTGAACGACGCGCTGCTCGAGCTGGTCGAGAAGAAGGTGATCGAGCCCGACGAGGCGTACGTGAAGTCGGTGGAGAAGTCGGGGCTCGTGGCCAGCTTGAAGGCCAAGGGGTTCAAGGTTTCCCTCACACCGGAGGCATGAGGCAATGGCACAGGCGACACGCAAGAACCAGGACCGGATCATTGTGAACCAACAGCGGATCCTTCGGAATCAGCGTCGCTTGTTGCGGATCCTCTACAATGAGGAGCGGATTATCCAGAACCAGCAGGCGATCATCAAGAACCAGAAGAAGATCCTGGCCAATCAGAGCAAGATTTTCGCGAAGTAGCCGCCTACCCCCCTAGCAC
>DATHDT010000310.1:0-3608 GCA_035318905.1 Gemmatimonadales bacterium
GCCGTACACCTCGTAGCCGTCGTCCCACCACAGGAAGGACAGGGCTTTCTCGTCGGCGGCGCAGTCGTCGCGCGCCGAGAGCGCGATGTGCCATTCGACGGAGCGCCGGTCTTGTTCGCTGAGGCTGCGGCGGTCGAGGACGGCGGCCACTACCTCGTGGATGGATGTGTCCCCCTCGCCGGCGGCGAGCCGCCACCGCCGCTCGGCGTCCATCTCGTCGCGCGCTTCGTCGGCCACGAGGATGCTGCGCAGCTTCTCCGGGGGGGTGAGGATGCGGCCGCCAGGCCCGTGCAGCACCAGGTGGTCCCAGCCCCCCGAGTAGGCGCTGTCTCCGCCGACAAAGAGGGACCCGAGCCCGAGCTCGCGGGCGAGGTTGGTGATGGGATTGCCCTCGGTCCCGTGAATCCAGTGAGCGCCGAGATCGATGCCATCGCGCGTATGGCAGCGGCCGCCGACGCGGTCGCGCGCCTCGAGCACCGTGACGGGGATGCCGCGTTGCGCCAGTACGCGGGCCGCGCCGAGACCGGCGAGCCCCGCCCCAATCACGAGCACGGGGCCGCCGCGGTAGCCGCCGCCCGCGGGAAGCCAGCCGCTCAGGCGCTCAGAGGGGGGCACGGTTCAGGCGTCGGCGCAGCTCGTAGATGGCGATCACGGGAACGTAGAAAGTGATGTCGGCGGCGATCTTACCGAGCGGCACACCCCATTGGCGGCCCAGCCAGTGGGTGCCGAGCCCCATCGCCAGGGGCCGGATGATGCCGCTATCGAGGATCTCGGCGGCGCCGAACTCGATCATCAGGTTGGCTGCCGTGCGTGCCCACGCACCGGGGCCGTGGGGGCGCTGCGCGCGAATCTCGCGCCCCACCATGACGGCGTAAAACCCCACGTTTTCACCCAGGGCCCCGCCGTAGGCCGCTGCAACTTCATTGCGGGTCGTCGCGTAGAGCAGCCACGAGCCGAGCAGCGCGGTGGCGATGCCGACCAGCTCTGCCGGTCCGTAGCGGCGAATCCAGTCTTTCACTCGAATCATGCGCCGAAAATGTACGGGCCCTTGCCCGGTCGCGCACGGACTTTTACCTTGCTTGTAGCCGCATCTGAATCAACGCACTCAAAGGGATTCCGACTGAACTCATGATGATCGACCTCTGCACGTATCTGACGCCCTCGGGGCGCCGGCAGACTCCGCTGATGGAGTTTGTTGGGCGTATTGCGCCCGAGCGCGCCGTTCGCCGAATGCGAGCACCCTAGAAGTCCATCGGATCGTTTAGATGCCGTGATCCGGCCTTCCGGGTGCTGTACGAGACCTGGAGGGCCGTTCTGTTTCGCACCACACAAGGACCACGGACATGAGCACGACTGAGCATCTCGACGATCAAATCATCGGGCGCTACCTGGACCAGCCCCTGCGCCTGCCGGCCGAATTGCGCCGCCAGATCGAGGCGGCCTGGGACGGCGCGCCCGTACAGCTCTACGCCCTGAGCGATCTCGACCAAGCGCTGCGGCTCGTCGAGTCGTGGGTCGCCCTCGGCCCGCGACACGTTGCCGTGGCGCGCCGCGGACCCGACAACGCCTGGATCGTCCAGAGCGTCGAGCGGTCGCGCATCGAGGCGGTGCGCGAGGCTCCGGGTTTGTCGGCCAACACGTTGACACTGTTGGCCGCGCCAGGGGAGCCGGCGCTCGTCCTGGTGCGCTACACGCACCGCCAGCGGCGCGCGTTCGAGAACATCCGCTTCGTGATCGAGGAGCAGCTCGAGGGCCGCGAGATCCCGCCCGTGGATCCCGACCGCGCGTACGCCGACGGCGTGGCGCGGCCCGTGCGCGAAGCCCAGGCGGTCGTGTCGGGCCGGGAAGTGGCCGTCATCAGGCGCCTGCTCGGCTATCTCGGGCCCTACCGGCGCCAGCTCACGATCGGGATGACGGCCGCGACGCTGATCACGCTCGTGAGCCTCATCCCCCCGTACCTCGCGGGGTACCTGATCGACCGCGTGGTGCGGCCGGCGCGGGAGGGCGGGTTGTCCCTGGGCCGAGCGAGCACGATCGCGTGGCTCGCCGTCGGCGCGATGGCATTGGTGTACGTCATTCGCCAGGGCGCGGCGGTCGTGCGCCTGCGGCTGATGGCGATCCTGGGTGAGTGGGTGGCGCGCGACCTGCGCTCGGAGCTGTACGAGCACATCCAGCGGTTGTCGCTCGCGTTCTTCTCGCGCAAGCGCACCGGCAGCCTCATCACGCGTGTCTCGGCCGACACGGACCGCCTGTGGGACTTCCTCGCCTTCGGCGTGGTGGACGTGTCGCTCTCGCTCGTGATGCTCGCTGGGCTGGGCGCGGTGCTGCTCTCGCTGGACTGGCGGCTCGGGCTCGCAATGACGCTGCCGGTGCCGTTCTTCTGCTGGCTGATCTACCGGCACGGCGAGTCGATCAACCGGCTCTTCATCCGGGCGTGGCGCAAGTGGTCGCGGGTGTCGGACGTCTTGTCCGACACGATTCCCGGGATCCGCGTCGTGAAGGCGTTCAACCAGGAGGAGCGGGAGATCCGGCGCTTCGGCGAGCGCAACCAGGACGTGACCGCGGAGTTCAACCGCATCCACGAAACGTGGACCACGTTCTGGCCGCTGTTGATGCTCGCCGTGCACGGCACGACGGTCGTCGTGTGGGCCCTCGCGCTGCCGCGCCTGCTCGGAACCGGCACCGCGTTGCCGGTGGGCACGTTCGTCTCGTTTCTGTTGTACACGACGATGTTCATCGGCCCGATCGAAGTGATCGGACAGATTGCCCGCACGATGAACCGGGCCACCACGTCGGCGCACCGCGTGTTCGAGGTGCTCGATACGGAGGCCGAAGTGCGCGACGATCCGGAGCCCGTGCAGCTCCGGCCGGTGCACGGCCGCGTGGCGTTCGAGCATGTGACGTTCGGCTACGACGGCGTCCGTCAGGTGCTGCGCGGCGTGAGCTTCGATGTGGCGCCGGGCGAGCTGATCGGGCTCGTCGGCCCGTCGGGCGGCGGCAAGACGACGATCGTGAACCTGATCGCGCGCTTCTACGACGTGACCGGGGGCGCGATCCGCATCGATGGCGTCGACCTGCGGCGGCTCGATACCGGGCACTACCGCCGCCAGATCGGGATGGTGCTCCAGGACCCGTACCTGTTCCACGGCACGATCCTGGAGAACATCCGCTACGGTCTGCCCGAGGCGTCCCTCGGGCAGGCGATCGCGGCGGCGCAGGCGGCGAACGCGCACGACTTCGTCACGAAGCTGCAGCACGGCTACGACACGGTGGTGGGAGAGCGGGGGCACACGTTGTCGGGTGGCGAGCGTCAGCGCGTGTCGATCGCGCGGGCGATCCTGCACGACCCACGCATCCTGATTCTCGACGAGGCGACGAGCAGCGTCGACACCGAGACGGAGCGGGAGATTCAGGAGGCGCTCGAGCGATTGATCGCGGGGCGCACCGTGTTCGCCATCGCGCACCGGCTCTCGACCCTGCGCAAGGCGTCCCGGTTGTTCGTGATTGAGGACGGGCGTCTGGTCGAGCACGGCACGCACCACGAGCTGCTGGCGAAACCAGACGGCAAGTACCGGAAGCTGTACGAGCTGCAGCTGCAGCTCGCATGA
>DATHDT010000311.1:0-3223 GCA_035318905.1 Gemmatimonadales bacterium
CGAACGTGGTGAGCTTGGGGACGGCAAACGAGGTGGCAAAATACATGGAAGCCGCGTGAGGGCGTGAAGCTCGATCTGACGGGCAAGGTCGCGTTGGTCACCGGGGGGACTCGGGGGATCGGGCACGACATCTGCCGCGTCCTGAAGGACGCAGGCGCGAAGGTTGCGCTCTGCTCCCGCGACGGCGCCAAGGCTCAGGAGGTCGCCGCGGCATTCGGCGGCGGCGCCAAGGGCTACGCCTGCGACGTGGGGATCGCCAAGCAGGTCGAGGCGCTGGTCGACGCGGTGGACAAGGACTTCGGCCAGATCGACGTCCTGGTCAACAACGCCGGGTTCACCAAGGACAACCTGCTGTTTCGCATCACCGAGGCCGACTGGGATTCGGTGATCGACACGAACCTGAAGGGCGCGTTCCTGATGACCAAGTACGCGGCGCGGGGGATGATCAAGCGGCGCTGGGGGCGCGTCATCAACATCGGCAGCGTGGTGGGGCTGAACGGCAACAAGGGACAGTCCAATTATTCCGCGTCCAAAGCCGGGATCATCGGCTTTACCAAGTCCGTGGCCAAAGAACTGGCCACGCGCAACGTGCTGGTGAACGCCGTCGCGCCGGGCTATGTGGAGACGGAGCTGACGCAGGGCATTTCGCCGGAAGCCAAGAAGTACTTTCTGGACAACATTCCGCAGGGACGGCTGGGCCAGGGGTCCGACATCGCCGGCGCCGTCCTCTTTCTCGCCTCCGACTTAGCCAGCTACATTACAGGGCAGGTGCTGGTGGTCGATGGCGGGATGGTGATGTAGCAGGCACCCCTTTACCTCCGCTGAGGGTTACCCATGGCTATGGACATGAAGCAGCTCGAGGAGAAGGTCAAGGACATCATCGTCGAGGAGTTGGGGGTCGAGCGCGACAAGCTCACCAACGAAGCGAGTTTCATGGAAG
The DNA here is from genome assembly GCA_035318905.1 of Gemmatimonadales bacterium. Lineage (GTDB taxonomy): Bacteria > Gemmatimonadota > Gemmatimonadetes > Gemmatimonadales > GWC2-71-9 > 20CM-2-65-7. Next base: position 941 of record DATHDT010000311.1, read on the forward strand.
ACCTCGGCGCCGACAGCCTCGATACGGTCGAGCTCGTCATGGCCTTCGAGAAGGAGTTCGACATCGACATCCCGGACGAAGAGGCGGAGAAGCTGCGCACCGTCGGGGCGGCCCTGTCGTACCTGCATGACAAGATGGGGAAGGGCAAATAGTGACTCGCCGGGTGGCGGTCACGGGCATGGGTCTCGTGACGCCGGTGGGCAACGACGTCGCGAGTGCCTGGGCCGCCCTCGTCGCCGGACAGTCGGGGGCGGGGCCGATCACCCGGTTTGACTCGACCCAGTTGCAGGTCCATTTCGCCTGCGAAGTGAAGGGGTACGACCCCCTGCAGTACATCGAAAAGAAGGAAGCGCGGCGCTACGACCTCTTCTCCCAGTTCGCCATGGGGGCGGCGGTCCAGGCGGTGCGCGATGCCTGCCTGGAGAAAAGTCCGCTCGATCCGAAGCGGGTCGGCGTCATCATCGGCAGCGGCACCGGCGGCATCGCGACATTCGAAGAGAACATGCGCGCCTTCATCGAGAAGGGGCCCAGCCGCGTGTCGCCGTTCTTCGTCCCGATGTTCATGGCGAACGTCGCCTCGGCGATTGTGTCGATGCGGTTCGGCTTTCAGGGACCGTGCTACTGCACGGTGTCGGCCTGTGCGTCGTCGGGCCACGCGCTCGGCGATGCGTTCGATCTCATCCGGACGAACCAGGCCGATGTGATGGTGGCCGGGGGATCCGAAGCCGCGATCACCCCGCTCGCGTTGGCGAGCTTCGCCAACATGAAGGCCCTCTCCGAGCGTAACGACGACCCCAAGAGCGCGAGCCGACCCTTCGACAAGGATCGGGATGGATTCGTGATGGGGGACGGCGCGGCGGTCGTGATCCTCGAGGAGTGGGAGCGCGCCAAGGCGCGGGGCGCCACGATCATCGCCGAGATGGTCGGGTACGGGGCCACCGCCGACGCGCACCACATCACGGCGCCGGCGCCGGACGGCTCGGGCGCGCAGCAGGCGATGCGCCTGGCGATGTCGTCGGGCGGCATTCGCCCGGAAGAGGTCGGCTACATCAACGCGCACGGCACCTCGACGCCCCACGGCGACGTTGCCGAGACCAACGCCGTGAAGGCGGTATTCGGCGCGCAGGCGAAGAAGCTCGTCTTCGGATCGACCAAGTCGATGACGGGGCACCTGCTGGGGGCGGCCGGCGCGTTCGAGTTCGCGATCTGCGCGCTGGCGCTCAAGCACGGGGTCATCCCGCCGACGATCAATCAGTTCAACCCCGATCCCGCCTGCGACTTGGACTCCGCACCCAACGAGGCCGTGCAGCGTCAGGTCAACGTGGCGCTCTCCAATTCATTCGGATTCGGCGGCCACAACGTCACGCTGGCCGTGAAACGGGTGGCCTGATGGCCGGCCCTCCGCTCCACGCGATCGGCGATAAGGTTGAACGAGGCGAACGACTGACGCGCGAGGATGGCCTCGCGCTTTTCGCATCGGCCGACCTGCTGACCATCGGCCGCCTCGCCGACATGGCGAACCGCCGCAAGAACGGTGACCGCGTGTACTTCGCGGCCAATCAGCATCTCAATCCGACGAACGTCTGCATCCTGCGGAACACGTGCGTGTTCTGCTCGTTCGCGCGGATTCCCAAGGAAGACGGGGCGTACACGCGGACGCTCGACGAGGTGTACGCCGAGGCCGAAGCGGCGCGCGATAATCCCACCCGCGAGTTCCACATCGTCGGGGGGCTCCACCCGAAGCTCAAGCTCGAGTACTACCTCGAGATGTTCCGCGGCCTGAAGGCGCGGCATCCTCAGGTGATGATCAAGGCGCTCACGGCGGTCGAGGTGGCGCACCTGGCGAAACTCGAGGGGATGAAGGTTGGCGAGGTTCTGAAAAGAATGAAGGAAGCGGGGGTGGATACGCTCCCGGGTGGCGGCGCCGAAGTGTTTTCGCCCGCGGCCCGCGCCACGATCGCCGACCGCAAGCTGACGGGCGAAGAATGGCTCGCCGTGCACCGCGAGGCGCACAAACTCGGCATCCCGTCGAACTGCACGATGCTGTACGGGCACGTCGAGACGATGGAGGACCGCGTCGACCATCTGTTGGCGCTGCGCGCGCTCCAGGACGAGACGGGCGGGTTTCTGACCTACATCCCGCTCGCGTATCACCCCGATCACAACGAGCTGGGGGAGACGCTGGGGCGCACCGGGACTGCGACGACCGGCGTCGACGACCTGAAGAACATCGCCGTGGGCCGGCTGCTGCTCGACAACATCCCGCACGTCAAGACGCACTGG
>DATHDT010000312.1:0-7448 GCA_035318905.1 Gemmatimonadales bacterium
ATCCCACTCGGTGTCGATGATGCGGATGCGGGGGTCGCCGATCGACGTCACCAGATCGCGCGTCTCGTCCTCGGATTTCCCGACGTTCACGACGACTTCGTCGCACACCTCGAGGACGGAGCGGATCGCCGGGACGATCGGGAAGTCGAGCTTGACGGCGTTGCGGACGATGGTGAAGCCCGAAAGCATGTCAGGTCCGGAATTGCAGGTTGTAGAGACGCCGGTAGAGGCCGTCGGCCCCCAGCAGATCGTCGTGACTGCCGCGCTCGACGATGCGCCCCTCGGCCAGCACCACGATGAAATCGGCGTCCTGCACCGTGGCCAGGCGGTGGGCGATGACGAACACGGTGCGATGCTCCATGAGACGCTCGATCGCCTCCTGCACCAGGCGCTCCGATTCGGTGTCGAGGGCGCTCGTCGCTTCGTCGAGGATCAAGAGCGGCGGATCGCGCAGCAGCGCGCGCGCGTTCGCGATGCGCTGGCGTTGGCCCCCCGAGAGCCGCGTGCCCCGCTCGCCCAGCATGGTCTGATAGCCGTCCGGGAGCCGCAGAACGAACTCGTCCGCGTTGGCGGCGCGGGCCGCCGCGCGCACCTGCTCGAGTGTGAAGTCGGTGCGGCCGTACGCGATGTTCGCGAGCACGCTGTCATTCAAGAGCACCGTCTCCTGCGACACGATCCCCATGAGGCGGCGCAGCGAGCGGCGCGTGTAGCGCGTGATCGGCACGCCGTCCAACGCGATGTCGCCCCGGGTCGGCTCGTAGAAGCGCGGCAGCAGGTCGACGAGCGTCGTCTTCCCCGCTCCGGAGGGCCCCACGATCGCCACGACCTGGCCGCGGCGCACTTCGAGGTCCACGTCGCGCAGCACCGCCTCGCCCGCCTCGTACTCGAAGGAGATGCCGCGGTATTCGATCCTGTCCCGGAAGGCCGCCTCGCCCTCGCCGGGCTGGTCGCGCTCCGCTTCGGGCAGATCGAGCACCTCGAACACGCGCTCGGCAGAAGCCTGCGCCCCCGCCATGACCGTCGGGTAGTTCGCCACCGACTTGACCGGCGACATGAGGCGCAGGCTCACGGCCAGGAACGTGATCAGCACGGCCGGATCGAGGCTCGAGGCGGCCGCGAGCGCGAGCCGCGTGCCGACGACGAGGATCAGCACGATCATCACGCCGCCGAACACTTCGCTCACGGGACTCGTGAGACTCGAGAAGCGCTGCGCGCGCAGCACCCGCTTGCGGTAGCGCTCCGCGAGCTGCCGGAAGCGCTCCAACTCGAATGCCTCGGCCACGTACGCCCGCACGAGCTTCACCGAGGCGATCATCTCACCCACGTGGCTCGTCACTTCGCCGCGCTCGGCGGCGAGCTCGCGCGAGCGGCGCCGCAACCGGTTGATCATCGGCCGGATGATGAGGAGCAGCACCGGGGCGAGGAGCAGGGCGAGCAGCGTCAAACGCACCGACAAGCCGAACAGAATCACCACGTAGACCGCGATCACGACGATGTTCTGGAGCAGCGACGCCAGCGCCGCGCTCACCGCGGTCTTCACCTGGTCGGTGTCGCTGATGATGCGCGCGACGATCTGGCCGCCTTTGGTGCGCTGGAAGTAGCTGAGGGGCAGCGTCTGCAGGTGGCGGAACAGGTTCACGCGGAGGTCGCGCACCACCGCTTCCTGGATGGCCACACTACCCACCGACGCGAGATACGCCGTCACGTTCTTGAAGAGCAGCGCGACGAGCAACACGATGACGACGTTGCGCAGCGCCACGTCGGGCGTGCCGGCGTGGATGAACGGTCCCGCGATCCGGTCGAGCACCGCCTCGACCGTCGAACCGCCGGCACCGCCGGAGGGCAGGCCGGCGCCGCCGAACAGCGTGCGCAGGAACGGAATCAGCAGGACGAACGTGAAGCCGTCGAGCACCGATGAGACGACGGTGGCGACGATGGTGGCGACGAAGAGCGGCGTGTACGGACGAAGCAGCGACAGCAGACGGGCACTGCGCCCCATTCAGCGGCTGCCTCTCGGCGTCAGCAGCGCCACGGGGAGAATCATCTCCTCGGGCGTCGCGCCGCCGTGCAGGAACGAGCCGCGGTAGCGGGCCTGGTACTCCCGCAGCTTGGTGGGATACACGAAGAAGCGGTCGCCCGTGGCGATCAACAGGCGCACGCCGAGCGCCGCCCCCGGCAGACCGAACGCCTTCAGGTCTTCGACGGCGATCGCGGCTTGTGGATCCTCGGCCCGCAGGTCTTCGCCGAACTTGTACCGCAGGTTGGCCGTCGCGTCGCGCTTCGCGAACACCGTGGCGGTCGTCTCGCAGTGGATCGACCCGTGATCGGTCGTGAGCAGCACCGGCACGCCGCGCCGCTCGGCTTCCTGGAGGGCGGCCAGCACCGGCGAGCGCTCGAACCAGGTGCGCGTGAGCCCGCGCAACGCGTCGGCATCGCGCGCCACTTCGTAGAGGATCGCGTTCTCGGAGCGCCCGTGCGTCAGCTGATCGATGAAGTTGAACACCAACGCCGTCACGCCGTCCTGCGCCAGGTGCGCCGGCAGGCGGCGCAAGAGATCGGCCCCGTCCGCCGCGGTGAACAACTTCTCGTACCGAACCGGTACGGGTTTGCCGACCAACTCCTGGAGTTGTTCGGTCAGCAGCTCGGCCTCGTGGGCGTTGAGGCTTTCTTCGTCGCTCGGGGCGCCCCACCACTCGGGATGCCGCGCCGCGATTTCCATCGGGAACATCCCGCTGAAGATGGCGTTGCGGGAAAACGGCGTCGCCGTCGGCAGGATGCTGTAGTAGTGCGATTCCTCGACGTCGAAGAGCGGCGTGACAAGGTCGCGCAGGACTTCCCATTGGTCGAGTCGTAAACAGTCGATCAGAAGGAACAGCACCCGCCCCGTGCGCTTGAGCGCGGGCACGAGGAACTCCGCACCGACGTCCACCGACAGCGGGGGCCGATCGCCTTCGGGGTCGGCGAGCCAGCGCGGGTACTGCTTCGCGATGAATGTCGAGAAATCCTTGCGCAGACTCTCTTGCAGATTCTTCAGCGCTTCGGACAGCCCCGGTTCGTTGCCCGCGGCGAGCCGCACCTCCCACTGGGCCAACTCCCGCACCAGCTCGATCCATTCGCGCCACGCCAGCGTGCTGCCGCGGCGCCCCTCGAGGTCGCGGAAGCGCGTCACGAAGTCGCGCGCCAGGCGTTGCTGGCGGATGCGGTCGCCTTCGAGCAGACGCGTGACGACCGAGAGGATCTGGCGCGGCAGGACCGGCTTCACGAGGTAGTCGTCCACCTCGATGCCGATCGCTTCGCGCATCAACGTCTCGTCCTCGCTCTGGGTGACCATCACGACCGGCATGGCGGGATCGATCGCGCGGATCTCCGGGATCAGGTCGAGCCCGCGGCGACCCGGCATCTGCTCGTCGAGTAACACGACACTGTACGGCTGGCGCCGCAGCAAGGCGAGCGCATCGTCGCCGTGCGCCGCCTGCTCGACCGCGAACCCCTGCCCTTCGAGAAACCGGCGGTGCGCGGCCAGTCCATCGATTTCGTCGTCGATCCAGAGAATGCTTTTGGGACGCGGCATGCTTGGGCAAAAGCTAGTACATTGGCCGCGTGTTGCGCATCCTCCTCGTCCGCTTCAGCTCCATCGGCGACATCCTCCTCACCACCCCGCTCATCCGGGCGTTGCGTCGCCGCCTCCCCGATGCCCAACTGATCTACGTCACGAAGCGCGCCATGGCGCCGCTCCTCGCGGACAACCCGCATCTCTCGCAGGTGGTCGCGCTCGAGCCGGACGAACCGCTCACGCGCCTCGCCAGTCATCTCCGCGGCCTGCAGCCGACGCACGGGCTCGACCTGCACGGGTCGCTGCGCAGTGCCGCCTTGCGCGCGCTGGTGCGGTGCCGCTGGTCCGGGTACGCGAAGCGCAAGTTCGCCCGCACGTTTCTCGTCGCGACGAAACTCAACGTGTACCGCGAGCATGTGCCCGTCGCCGAGCGCTACTTCGAAGCAGCGCGATCGCTCGACGTCCGTCCCGACGGCGGCCCGCCGGAGTTCTTTCTCGGCGCGGCGGCGCGCGAGCGCGTGGACCGGTGGCTCGCCGAGCGCGGTCGCAGTGACGCGCCGCTCGCCGCGCTGGCCCCCGGCGCCGCGCACGCCACCAAGCGGTGGCCGCTCCCGCACTGGCAGGCGCTCGCCGAGCGGCTGCGCGGCGCGGGGTATCGATTGGTTGTGGTGGGAGGACCAGAGGACCGCGGCGCCGCGCGGCAGCTCGCACCCGTCGCGGAGAGTGCGGCGGGAGAATTCACACTCCAGGAAACAGGCGCGTGTTTGGCGCGCGCCAAAGTCCTCGTCTCGGGCGACACGGGCGTGATGCACATGGCGACGGGCGTCGGCACACCCGTGGTCGCGCTGTTCGGTCCCACGGTGAGAGCCTTCGGCTTCTTTCCTTATCAGGCGGGCGCCACGGTGCTGGAGCAGGATCTCCGCTGCCGGCCCTGCTCCACCATGGGGACGGCACGCTGCCCCCTCGGCCACCACCGCTGCCTGGTCGACCTGCTTCCCGATCAGGTCGCCGCCGCGATCGAACGGCTCGTCGCATGATCGATCAAATACGGGCGACGACCGCTGCCGAGGAGCGACTCGTCGCGCTGATCGCGGAAGCGGCCCGGGGTCCGAAGCGGGACGGGCTGTTCGCCTTGTGGCTGGTGGTACGCACCGCCGAAGCGGTCCTCCCGCCCTCTCCCGTCAGCGCCAAGAACCACCGCCGCCGGCTCCAGGCGCTCGAGACGCGTCTCGGCGGCCTCGCGCTCCCCGCGCCACTCAAGCGCGCGCTGGCCGCGGCGCGGCACCATCTCGAAACGGCGACGCCACAGGCGGCCGCCGTGGTGCTGAGTCAGCTCATCGCTCCCGCCCGCGACGTGCTCGGCGCCGAAGCCGCGGATGCCGTGAGCGTTGCCGCCCGCTCGGCGCGCGTACATTTATAGCCATGTCCACGCGGCGCCTGCAGCAACGCCCCTCCCTCGAGTCGCTCGTCCAGCGCGTGGACGCGCAGCGTCCCGGTGAAGTCACGGGCGACACCGTGCCCACCGGCTTCGCGTCGGTCGACAAGATGCTGGGCGGCGGGTTCCGGCGGCGCGATCTGGTGGTGCTGGGCGGTGACATCGGCGCCGGCAAATCGGCGCTGGCCTTGGGGCTGGCGCTGCGGGTCGCCCAGCAAGGACTCGGGGTCGCGTTCCTGTCGGGCGAGATGGACGAGGAGCGGCTGATGGAGCGGGCTCTCGCCATCGAGGGCCGCGTGACCGTGGACGACCTACGCGCCGCCAAGATGAGCGACCAGACCCGCGCGGGCATCGGCGGCGCGGCGGTGCGCCTGCGTGGTCTCCCGCTCGCGATGCTGCCCCTCGCCGCGGATGATTTTGACACGATGGCGGACCGGCTCGACCCGTTACGACAACTCTCGCTCGTCGTCGTCGACTATCTGCAGCTCGTGCCGCCGCCCGAAGGCCTGAACCGCGTCACCCAGGATGAAGACACGGCGATTGTGTTGCGCCGGTTGAAGGCGCTGGCGCTCGAACGCCAGGTCGCGCTGCTCCTCGTCGCTCAGCTGCCGCAGTTCCAGGCGAAGCGGGAAAACCCGCGCCCCACGCTCGAAGACTACGGCGTGTTGGGCGCCCTCAAGCAGCACGCCGATGTCGTGTTGTCGATCTTCCGCGAGGAGATGTATCGGCCGGGAGGCGGCGTGGAGGGTGCGACGGAGTTGATCGTGGCGAAGAACCGCAACGGCCCGACGGGCTTCGTGGATTTGTACTTCTACCGCCGGTGGATGCGCTTCGAGGACATGCTCGACCCCGACCGCTAGTTACTTGATCGAATCGCCCGCGACGACGGCCCCGATCATGGTGTAGGTCGACCCAGGCCCGCCGACATTGGGCCGCACCGTGAGCCACAACGGGCGCTGCCCCTGCTGCGCGTACATCGCGATGGCGCCGTCCCGCCCCGTTTGGTCACTCTTCACTTCCCACCCGTTTACCGCCAAGGCCCGCCGGTACCACTCCGCCACGTCGGCGGCGGCCGCGGGGCTCGTGAAGGTGAGCTCCGCCGCGTCGGTGCCCGCGGACAGGTTCACGAGCGTCGACTGGGGATACGCGAGCGCGCCGCGCAACGCGCGGGCCGCGAGCGCCCTCGCGTCTTCGGTGTTGCGCTCGCGGTCGCAGCCGGCGGCGAGGAGGGCGAGCAGCGGGAGAACGATGAACAGGGTCGAGCGGCGCATGGGCGGGAATGCTACCTGTGGCGCGGCGCCGTGGTCAAGCTGTAAGTTGCATTGACCATGGCCGGCCACAGTAAGTGGAAGCAGATCAAGCGGAAGAAGGCCGTCACCGACCAGAAACGCGGTGCCGTCTTCACCCGGCTCATTCGTGAAATCACCATCGCCGCCAAGCAGGGAGGCGGCGATCCGGGCGGCAACGCTCGACTGCGCACCGCCATCGACGCCGCCAAAGCCGAAAACATGCCGCTCGACAACATCGAGCGCGCCGTCAAGAAGGGCACCGGCGAACTGGAAGGCGTGACGTACGAGGAGGTCTCGTACGAAGGCTACGGGCCGGGCGGCGCCGCGATCCTCATTCAGGCGACGACCGACAATGCCAACCGCACCGTCGCCGAGATCCGCAACGCCTTTTCGCGCGCCGGCGGCAACCTCGGCGCCGCGAACTCGGTCTCGTGGATGTTCGAGCGCCGCGGCCAGGTCGTGATCGACGCGACGCGCACCGACGAAGACACGGCGATGGAAGTCGCGCTCGACGCAGGCGCCGACGATCTGACGCGCGAGGGCGACGTCTTCCTGATCACGTGTCACGCGAACCAGATCCACGCCGTGCAGGATGCCCTCAAAGCGAAGGGACTTGCCGTGCAGAGCGCCGAGATCGCGATGATCCCCAAGAGCACCGTGAAGGTCGAGGGAGGCGACGCCAAGCGACTGCTCGCGCTCATCGAGGCGCTCGAGGAGATGGATGACGTCGCGAAGGTGTTCTCGAACTTCGACATCGACGCCGAGGCGATGGCCGCGGTGACGGGGTGAAGTGAGGGTCCTGGGCGTCGACCCTGGGACGGCGGTCACCGGCTATGGCGTGATCGAAACGGGGAACGGCCACCCCGGAATGGGCCGTCTGATCGAATGTGGCGTCATCAAGCTGGCGAAGCGCGGCCCCCTGCCGCGCCGGTTGCACGAGCTGCACCAAGGGATCGTCGAGTTGATCGCGCGGCACCGCCCCACGGCGCTCGCCCTGGAGGACGCCTTCTATCATAAGAACGTCCGCACCACGCTCGTCCTGGGCCATGCCCGCGGCGTCGTACTCCTCGCCGCGCAGCAGGCCGGGCTCGACATCGCCGAGTATGCGCCCGCGACGATCAAGAAGACGGTGGTCGGCGCCGGCGGCGCCGCCAAGGGACAAGTGGCCGCA
>DATHDT010000313.1:0-16814 GCA_035318905.1 Gemmatimonadales bacterium
GTCGACTCCGTTCGGGCCCCGGTGGTGCAGGTGTTCGCGGCGCTCACTGACCCGGCCCGCATCGCGAAGTGGCTTCCCGGCTGCGAGGGGGTCGAGGGCCCGACGCCGTTCAAGAAGGGTTCGCGCTTCACCGCGCGGTTCGGCCAGCGCACCAGCGAATTCGAGGTCGTGGATTTCTCGGCACCGGCGACGTTCGGCTGGACCGAGCGTGGCGAACGGAAAGGCACGAAACTGTTTTTGCGGCTCGACGTGACCGGGTCGACGACGGCCGTGACGGTTCGCGAGGTGTCGACGCCGCGCGGGTTCATCGCGTGGGTGCGGGGCCGCTTCTTCGAGCGCCGCCGAGTGCAACAGCGTCTGCAGGCCATCGTGCAGAACCTGCGCACCCTGCTCACGGCGTGAGGCCCGTTGCTCACACTCGTCAAGCTGCTGCAGTCGCTCGTCAAAGCGCTCCACTCGGAGGGAACTCCCGGGCAGCTCGCCGCCGGTATCGCGCTCGGCGCGATTCTCGGGCTCACGCCCCTCGTGAGCCTCCACAACGCCGTGATCTTCGCGCTCATCGTCATGCTGAACGTGTCGTTCGCGGGCGCGCTGCTCGGGTGGGCGGTGTTCATCCCCGTAGGTTTCCTGCTCGATCCCCTGTTCGATCACATCGGGCACCAGCTGTTGATGCACACGCCGGCGCTCACGCCCCTCTGGACGGCGATGTACAACATGCCCGTCGTGCCGCTCACGAACTTCAACAACACGGTCACCCTGGGCAGCCTCGTCACCGCGCTCGTCCTGTTCGTTCCCTTCTTCTTCCTGTTCCGCTGGGCCGTGGCGCGTTATCGCGCGACGATCGGCGAGCGCGTGAAGCAGTCGAAGTGGTATCGCGCCGTGACGGCGTCCAAGCTGTACAACGTCTACCGTCTCTTTAAGCCAGAATGAGCGCCCGCATCTTCCGCTGGCGCGCGATCGGCCCCCTCCTGGTCTTCCTCTTGATCGGCGGCGTGCTGTGGTGGCTCCTCGCCGATCGCATTGCGCGACGCTCGGCGGAGAAGATCGGCACGGCGATCGTGGGCGCGAAGGTCGAGATTCAGAGCCTCCACATCGACCTGGCGAACGGCGACGTGACGATTCGGGGGCTCACCGTGGCGAGCCCGCACGAGGCCCTGAAGAACCTCTTCCAGGCCGACGAGCTCGTCGCCGACATCGACGTCCTGCCGCTGCTCGAAAAGAAGGTGGTGATCGATCGGCTCGCGGCGAACGGCCTGCGCTTCGGCACGCCACGCGAAACCGATGGACGCGTCCCCACGGACCCCCGCGCCAGCGTCTCCGGGCGCGTGCTGAACGAGGCGCGCGACTGGGCGCAGCAATTCCAGGTACCGGCTCTGCAGCTCGCCACCGGGAAGATCGACGTGGGCACGCTCGATCCCCGCAAGCTGTCGGCGATTCCGGCGGCAGAGGCGTTGAGCGCGCGGGCCGATTCGAGTCGCAAAGCCTGGCAGACGGGACTCGACAGCCTGCACCTCGGCGCGACCGTCGACTCGGCGACGGCGACGCTGGCGCGCCTCAAGACCGCCCGCGCGACCGACCTCGCAGCCCTGAACGAGGCACGCCGGGCGATCGAGCAGCTCAAGCAGGCACGCAACCGCGTCACGACGCTCGAGCGTGGGGTCAACGGCGGATTGACGGCGTTACGCGCGGGCGTCGCGGGGTTGGACAGCGCCAAGCAGCGCGACTACGCGTTTGCGCGTGGGCTCCTCAAGCTGCCGACGCTCGACGCACCCGAGATCGGCCTGGCGCTCTTCGCGCCGAGTGCCGTCGCGCAATTCCAACGCGCGCTGTACTGGACGCAGTTGGCGAAGGCGCACATGCCCCCCGGTCTCCAGCCGCGCGCCGATGACGGACCACCACGCCGGCGGCGCTCCGGCAGCACCGTCCGCTTCCCGCGCGAGCGCGCGTTGCCGGGGTTCCTGCTCCGGACCGCCGAGTTGTCGTTCCTCCTCGATCCCACGGCACGGCAGCCCAAGCGCTACGCGGGCCGGCTCACGGGTCTGACGAGCGACCCAGCCGTCTACGGCCGCCCCACGCTATTCGAAGCCTCGGCGCCCGCCGTCACCGCGGGCGCCATGCTCGACCACGTGCACGCCACCGCGCGCGACACCGCGGGCGCGACCATCCAGGGCGTGAAGCTCTCCCCGATGCACCTCCCGTCGCTGCCGATGACCCTCGACCCCGGGCAGGGAACCACGCAGCTCGGGTTCGCGCTGCGGGGCGACACGATCCGGGCGCGCTGGGCGATCCGCTCCAGCCACGTGCAATGGTCGCGTGACTCGGCTGTTCAAGCGTCGAGCGGGGCCGATCTCCTCTGGCGGACGCTTTCGGGAATCACCGACCTCCAGGTCGATGCCGGCGTGACCGGCACGCTGTCGCAGCCGCGCTTGGTCGTGCGCTCGAACCTCGACGATGCCATCGCCGCGCGGCTGCGGACGATGCTGGGGGAAGAGGCGGCCGTGGCCGAACGGAAGCTCCGCGCCGAGGTGGATCGCCAGGTGGATCCGGCGATCGCGCCGGTGCGCGCCCGCGTGACGACGCTCCAGACCGACGTCACCAAGCGGCTCGCCGACCAACGCGCGCGGCTCGACCAGGCGCAGAAAGACCTCGAGGCCCGGGTTCGCGAGTTGACGCGGATCCGCCTGCCGTGAGCCCGCCCGTCCAAACCCTCCAGTCGCGGGCGGCATCTTAAGCTCGTGACGGACGACCTCGTCCGCCGAGCGCAAGCTGGCGATCAAACAGCCTTCCGGGATCTCTATCACCAGCTGGCGGGACGCGTGTACGCCCTGTGCCTGCGCCTCACCGGCGACGCAGGCGCCGCCGAGGAGCGCACGCAGGATGTGTTCGTGCGCGCCTGGGATAAGCTGCGGTCATTTCGCGGCGAGAGCCTGTTCAGCTCGTGGCTGCATCGCCTCGCGGTGAATGTCGTCATGAACGAGCGGCGCACTACGATCCGGCGCGAGCAGCGCGTGACGCCGGTGGCCGACCCGGAGGTTCTGGAGCGGGGCAAGGGTGAGCCGTCGGTGGGTTTGAGCATCGATCTCGAGCGGGCGATCGCCGCCCTGCCCGAGGGAGCGCGGGAGGTCTTCGTGCTGTACGACATCGAAGGCTACAGTCACGGGGAGATCGCCGAGTTGACCGGCATCGCCGAAGGGACGTCCAAGGCGCAGCTGTTTCGCGCGCGCCACTTGCTGCGGGAGAAGCTGAACCGATGAACGAACGCGAGCTGCTGGAGGCGGTCGGTCGCCTCCCCAAGAGCATCGAACCGCCGCGCGATCTGTGGCCGGGGATCGAAGCTCGCCTGCGGCGCTCACGGCGGTGGTATTGGGTGCCGCTCGTCGCGGCGGCCGCCATCGCGGCGGTGCTCATCGGACGCGGTCGCGAGGGCTACCAGATGACGTGGCTCGCCGGCGCGGGGACGGGGATGTTGCGCGTGGGAGAATGGGTCGAGACCGACGATTCTTCGCGGGTGGTCATCGCCGTGGGACATATCGGGCAGGTCGAGGTGCGTCCCGATACGCGCATTCGCCTGGTCGTGGCGCGGTCCGACGAGCACCGCCTCGCCCTGGCGTACGGCGCCATCGAGGCAAAAGTCGATACGATCCCGCGGCTCTTCTTTGTCGAGACGCCGGTGGGCACGGCGATCGATCTGGGCTGCGCCTACACCCTCGAGATGGATTCGCTGGGCAACGGACTGCTGCATGTGACCGCCGGCGAGGTCGAGTTCCAGGGCACGGGCGGCGAGGTGCGGGTGCCGATGGGAGCCCTCGTCGTGACGCGCGCCGGCGCCGGACCGGGGATCCCGTACGTCGAGGACGCGTCCGATGCGCTGCGGCGCGCGCTCGCCACGGTCGATGTGCGCGCGATCCTCGCCGCCGCTCGGCCCGATGACGCCATCTCGCTGTGGCACCTGCTGCGGCGCGTGGAACCATCGCAACGCGGCGCCGTCTACGATCGGCTCGCTTCGCTGGTGCCTCCGCCGCCCGGCGTGACGCGCGACGCAGCCGTTGCCCTCGAGACGGCGGCGCTCGACGCCTATTGGACCCACATCCATCGGATTCTCTTCCGGAAGGTCATGCTGCGCGGCGTGCGCGACATCGATCCGCGCACCGGCACGCGCGCGCGCTGATTCAAACGAACGGATCCTCCCAGGCATCCAATCGACTGAACCCGTACCTGGAGTCATCCCATGTTCGCAAAGATTCTCGCACTCAGTGTCGCGGCCCTAGTCTCCACCGCCGCCGGCCCGCCGTGGATTTCGATCGAATACCCGGTCAACCCGCTCGATCAATCGATGCGCGGCGCATTTCTCCTGGTTCACACCTTCCATCACGCCGAGGCCATCGCTTTTTCCGTTGAAGGGACGGCCGAGGGCATCGTGAACGGCGAGCGCCGCACCGTCAAACTCGTCTTCGCGGAGACGTCGCGGACGGGCGTGTACAGTCTGCGGCGCCAATGGCCGACCGACGGGGTGTGGACGCTGGTGATCAAGGCCGGGGCGACGGCCGTCGTCGAGATCGGCAACGACGGAGAGATCGCGTCGGTGCGCGTGCCCAGCCGCCAGGAACGCGGCTGGACAATCCCGACCGACGTCTCGATGGACGACATCGACAAGGCCCTGCGGACGCGGGCGAGCGCGCTGGCGCGCAGGGACTAGCGCGGCGGAACCGGCTCCTGCCCGATGGGCGCCCCCGGCGGCGCGGTCAGTGGTTGAGGCCGCGCCGTCGGCGTGTCACGGCGACTCAAGAACCGATCGATGTCGGCGCCCACGAGCTGACGGTGCGCCAAGGCGTCCCCAGCCACCCTGCTCGGCGCAGCGACCTGGCGCGCGATGCGCCGCAGGCCCCATTCCGCCGCCCCGCGCACCTCCGCCGCTGCGGAGCTCCGCGCCAGCTCGATCAACTCATCCACCACCACTCGCTGCACGACCCGCTGCAACGCGGCGTGCTGAGCCGGCACAGCCGTCCCCCACGTGCGATCGACGATCCGCCCGATCACTTCGGTGAGCGATGGCTCGCGGGGAGCACGGTCCGAGAACGCGACGAGCCGCGCCGCGCGCTGCGGCTCCAGCAGACCCCCCACGACGTTCGCCGCCAGCGACCTCGCAATCCCGAGCTGATCGAATGCGGGTGCCGCCGCGGACCCGAACCCCCGGCTGTCGTCCCCGTAGCCGAACGGCCGGGGCGCGAGAACCCGCAGCACGCGCTCCGGCACCGCCAGCTCGCGGGGTGACAGCGCGTCGAGCACCGCCTCGAGGGCCCGCCGTTGCGCCGCAGGGGGAATCACGCGCGTCGGCGCGCCGCTGTCGCCGCGCACGGCGTAGCGATACTCCATGCCGCCCACCGCCTTGATCGCCGCGCCAAGGGTGAAGCGATGATGCAGGTAGACCGTCGCAAAGCGGCGATTGAGCAATGCCATCGGGTCGCCTGCCGCAATCGCCCGCTCGTCAAACCGCTCGATCAGGAATCGCCGCACCGCCATTACCCGCTGCAGCTCGGCGGTCATGTCGCTCCCATTCACCCACGTGGTCGCTTCGGGATAGGAGTTGGAGGACCCTTCGTCCGGATTGGTGATGAACCGCAGGCCGCGGGCGATCCCTTCCTGCGCGATCGCTTCGAGACCGCGTGCCTCTTCGGCCGGGGCGAACTCCGTGTAGTCCCAGCGAATCGCCAGCGTGTCCCAGGAGCCCGCACCGTTGCGATAGGCGTCCGAGAGATCGAGTTTCCCGTTCGCCAGCTTGATGAGCGGAGCAGGGTAATCCATGACCGAGCCGCGGCCATACGCTTGCGTGATGAAGTTGTGCGCCAAACCGAGCGTGTGACCGATCTCATGGGCCATGTGCTGGCGCCGCCGCGCCATCGCGAACGCTTCGGGCGAGACGTCGGCGGTGAGGGCCGTGAGCCACGGATCGAGCTCCCCCGCCTCCTCTCCGCCGAGGGCCGGAGCCGCGCCCGCGTAGATGTCGTAGTCGGTCACTGAGCGATGCGACTCCATGCGCACCGCCGCCTTGATGATCTCCCCCGTGCGTGGATCGACGAACGCGGGACCGATCGAGTAGTCCGGCTCCGTGCGGTGCACCCACTGGATGACGTTGTAGCGCGCATCGAGCGGATCCATGTCGGCGGGCATGTCTTCGACACGAAATGCGTTCAGAAAGCCGGCCGCCTCGAACACCTTCGTCCACCAGGCCGCGCCGTCCTTGAACGCCTGGCGGTACGGCTCGGGAATCCCGGGGTCCAAGTAGTACACGATCGGCTTGAGGGGCTCGGAGGACGCCGCGCCCGGCGTCCGCTTCTGCAGCCGGTGGCGAATCGCGTAGCGCGTGACGTAGTCCTGCGAGAACGGCTTGGCGAAGTCGTAGAAGCTGACGGAGAAAATCCCCATGCGCGGATCGAAGGGCCGAGACCGGAAGCCTGGGGCGGGGAGGCGCACGAGCGACAGGTGTTGGCGCACCGTCAGCGCGCGCCCGTCGGGCGTGTGGCGCCGCACGCGCGCGCCCGGGTTGTCGCTCGTGAACGTCAGCGACGTCTCGATTTCCGTGTTGTCCGGGAATCCCTTGGTGTGCGCCAGGTAGACGGCGCTCTTGTCGCGATCGAGCGCGAACGTGCCCTGATTCGCCGTGCGCAGCGAGCCGCGGACATCAGTGATGTCGCTCGTCGCATACGCCGTCGCATCGACGAGCACGCGGCCCCCCTCCTCGGCGGCCACGTCCCAGGACGCGACCGTCGAGAGCGGGAAGGATTCACGCACCGACCGCGCCAGCGCCTCGTTGTCGGTGACCGCGCGGAAGCGGGGGTTCTGCAGCACGAGCTGCACCTTCGGTCCGACGCGCTCGAATCGTCCGATTTGTTCGTCGCCGATCGAGCCGCGATCGAGCCCCAGGCTCGCGTCGCCTAACCCCGTCGCGAGCGATGGGAGATAAAGGAAGTCCTCGCCCAGGCGCACCTCGAGGAAGAGCCGCCCCTTCGCGCCGTCCCAATAGACGGGGACGTAGCCGTCGCGCTTCTCGAATGTCTTGGTGAAGTCGGTGATGGTGGGAGTCTGGGCGACGGCGGACGCAGCGAGCAACAGGGCGAGCATCAAGCGAGCCTCAGGGGGAACGGGACGGGCAAGAACCTGCACGCCGTCCCCCGGCTTCACCAGTCCTCACCCCCCTGTCCCCCTCTCCCTTCGGGAGAGGGGGGACGACATTTGACGTTCGTTCCCCCTCTCCTGAAAGGAGAGGGGGTCAGGGGGTGAGGACGGAACGCGGCGAGGGGAACGGGGGTGAAGCTAGGCGACCGTTCCGATCGGCAACTTCCGAATGCGTTTGCCCGTCAGCGCGAAGATCGCGTTGCCGACCGCCGGGCCGATCGGCGGCGTGCCCGGTTCGCCGATGCCGCCGGGCGCTTCGTTGCTCGGCACGATGTACACCTCGACGACGGGCATCTCATTCATGCGCAGCATTTCGTAATCGTTGAAGTTGCCCTGCTGCACGCGGCCCTTGTCGATCGTGATGGCCCCCTTGAGCGCGGCGGTGAGCCCGAAGACGATCCCCCCCTGCATCTGGGCTTCGATCGTCTGGGGATTCACGTGCATCCCGCAATCGACCGCGCAGACCACGCGGTGCACGCGCACTTCCCCGGCAGACGACACCGACACCTCGGCGACCTGCGCCACGAACGACTCGAATGACTTGAACACGGCGATGCCACGCGCGCGACCCGCCGGCAGGGGCGTGCCCCAACCGGCTTTTGTCGCGGCCAGCTCGAGCACGCCGCGGTGGCGCGGCGCGTTGGCCAGCAGCGCGCGGCGGTACTCGTACGGATCGGCCTTGGCTGCCGCGGCACACTCGTCGATGAACGTCTCCACCGCGAAGCCATTGTACGAGTTGTTCACCGAACGCCAGAACCCGACCGGGATTCCGGTATCGGTCAGGACGTAATCGACGTGCAGGTTGGGCACGGTGTACGGCAACTCCGCGCCGCCTTCGACGGCTTCACCGTCGAGGCCGTTCTGGACGGTGTTCGGGAAGACGCGCGCCATGATCGACGGCGCCACGATGCGGTGCGACCAGGCGACGGGCTTGCCGTCCGCGCCCAGGCCCGCGCGCATGCGGTGGAAGTTCGCGGGCCGGTACTGGCCGTTCCGAACGTCGTCCTCGCGCGACCAGATCACCTTCACCGGCGTGCCCACCGCCTTCGAGGTTTCGAGCGCTTCCTGAATGAAATCGAGCTCGAAGCGGCGGCCGAACCCGCCACCCAGATAAGTGGTGTGGACCTTCACCTGCTCGGGCGGCACGCCGCCGATCGCCGCGCCGATGCCCTGCGCGCCCGTCTGGAACTGCGTCGGCGCCCAGATGTCGACGCCATCGGCTCGGACGTGGGCCGTCGCGTTCATCGGCTCCATCGTCGTGTGCGCCAGGAAGGGCATCTCGTAGTCGGCCTCGACCTTGGTCGCCGCCCCGCTGAGTCCGCCCTCGGGGTCGCCAACGTGCTTCGCGACCGCCGCGCTGGCTTGCCCCGCCCGCTCGGCGAACATCGCCGAGATGCCGGCGCTCGACACGCTTGCCACAGACCCTTCATCCCACTCGACCTTGAGCGCGTCGCGCCCCAGCTTCGCGGGCCAGTAACCCGTCGCCACGACGGCGATCCCGCTCGAGATCTGCACGACGTTGCGCACGCCCTCCACGGCCTTCGCCGCGGTGGCGTCGAAACTCTTGACCTTGCCGCCGAACACGGGGGAGCGCGCCACGACGGCGATCCGCAGGCCCGGTACCCAGGTATCGATGCCGAACTTCGCGCGCCCGTTCGTTTTGACGGCCGCGTCGAGGCGTTTCGTCGGTTTCCCGGCGATGCGCCAATCCTTTGGATCCTTGAGCGGGACGTCGGTGGGGACGGGAAGCGTCGCGGCCCGCGCGGCCAGCTGGCCATAGCGCAGGCGGCGTTTCGTCTTCGTGTGCACGACGGCGCCGTTCTCGGCGCGGCATTCCGTCGTCTTGACGGCCCAGCGTTGCGCCGCGGCGGCGATCAACACTTCGCGCGCGGCGGCGCCGGCTTTACGCAGCGGCGTCCAGGCGGCGCGCACACTACTGCTGCCGCCGGTCCCCTGGAGTCCGAACAGTGGATTGATGTACGCCTTGTCGGCCGGAGCGAACTCGATCTTGACCTTCGACCAATCGGCCTCGAGCTCCTCGGCGAGGAGCATCGGCAGGGACGTCGCCACGCCTTGGCCCATCTCCGAGCGGTCGACAATGACGAGGACGCTGTCATCGGGGCTGATGCGCAGCCAGGCGTTGGGAGCGAACGGAGCGGGTTCTTGTTCACCGCGACCGGGAATGCGGAACCCGATCACGAGGGCTGCTCCGGCTCCCCCTGCAGTCTGGAGAAACGCGCGCCGTTCCATCAGGCCTCCTTTGCCGCGCGATGCACGGCGGCGCGGATACGCTGATAGGTCCCGCAGCGGCAGATGTTGGTCATGGTCGAATCGATCTGCTCGTCGGTGGGATCAGGCGTCGTGGCCAGCATTGAGGCCGCGGCCATGATCTGGCCCGACTGGCAGTAGCCGCATTGGGGCACGTCTTCCGCGACCCACGCCTTCTGGATGCGGTGGCTCGCGGCGGTCGCGACGGGAGAGAGACCCTCGATCGTCGTGACCTTGGCGGTGCCGACGGCGGATATCGGTAAGACGCAGGAGCGCGTCGCTTCACCATCGAGATGCACGGTGCAGGCGCCGCACTGCGCGATGCCGCAACCGAACTTGGTGCCCGTGAGGCCGAGATTGTCGCGCAGCACCCAGAGCAGCGGGGTGTCTGCGGCGACGTTAACCGTATGCGGGCGGCCATTGACGGTCAGAGTGAATGCAGGCATGGACGACCCTCGCGTTCGGGGTGTGCCGGAAGGTGGCGCGGGGATTCGGAAACCGGAAGGGTGTAGCCCCCGCGCAACATGGGACGCTTACCGAACTGCCTGTGCGCGTGGCAGATTCACGCACCCGACTGCTACCCCGGAGACCAATCATGAGATTCGTCGTCATGGTAGGACTCGCCGCTGTCCTCGCCGCGCCTGCGTCCGCGCAAACGCCGCGCCCCATGGACTACGCCGACATCTTTCGCCTCGCGAACCTGGGCGATGCCGAGCTGTCGCCCGACGGCGCGTGGGTTGTGTACCAGGTGTCGAAGCTCCAGTTCCCCGACTGGCAGCGGCGTAACGACCTGTACGTCGTCTCGGCGGACGGCCGTACCACGCGGCAGCTGACGTACAGCGAGGGCGACGACGAGACCGGTCCGCACTGGCAACCGCGCGGGACGACGATCGGGTTCACGTCCACGCGCGAAAACAAGAAGCGCCAGCTGTTCCTGATCCGTCCCGACGGCGGCGAGGCGCGCCGCGTCACGAACGCCGATGATGGCATCGGCGCGTGGGCGTGGAGTCGCGACGGCGCGTGGCTCGCGTACATCGCCGGGCCCGATGGAAAGAAGCAGGTCTGGGTGCTCGCCGGGGACGGGAGTGGGAAAGCCGAGCAGCTCACGAAACACGCGACGTCGATCGAGACGTTCGTGTGGAGTCAAAACGGCCAAACGCTTTACTTCACGGCCGCCGACGAACCTGACTCGACGCGCCGCCGCCGCATCAAGGAAAAGTTCGACGTGCGCGTGATGAACGAACCGGCGTCCGCCGTGCACCTGTGGGTGTTCGATCTTACTGGCAAGACTGAGCGACGCCTCACCCAGGGCGACCTGCGCGTGTCGGGCATCGAGCTGTCGCGCGACGGCCGCTGGGCCGCCTTCCGCGGCCGCGCCACCGATCGCTACGCCGACGATCGCGCCACCGAGCTGTATCTCCTCAATCTCGCAACGAGCGGACAGCCTGAGCGGCTCACCGACAACTACGTCGGCGAGGGGGGCCTCTCGTTCTCTCCCGATTCCCGTTCGATCGCGTTCAGCGCCGATCGGGAGTTCACGTTCGGCAACGTGTCACGCGTGTTCGTGCGCCCGGTGTCAGGCGGCGCGTGGAGAGAGATGGGGAAGGGCGACGCCCGTGACATCGGCGTCGAGTTCTGGAGCCCCGACGGCCGCACGATCTATTGGAACGGCGACGAAGGCGTGAACGGCAATCTGTACACGCTCGACGTGGCGTCGGGCGCAGTGAAACCGCTGACGAGCGTCGTGGGGACGGTGAGCGCCGCAAAGGCGGAGACCCAAGAGACCGCGTTGCTGCGGTACACTGACCCGCGCAGCCCCGTCGATCTCTATCTGTCGCCGGTCACGCAGCTCGGCCGTCGGGAAAGCTGGGTCCGCCTGACCCGGCTCAATCCGTGGGTCGATTCCCTCGCCCTCGGCCGCTACGAGACCGTGCACTGGAAAGCCGGCGATGGAGCCACCGTTGAAGGGATTCTCGTCTACCCGGTCGGGTACGATCGCTCGCGCCGCTATCCGCTCATCGTACAGCTGCACGGCGGACCGGCGGCGGCGTACCAGAACACGTTCAGTGGGAGCTATGGGACCTACACGAATGTGCTGGCGGGGAAGGGCTATGCCGTGTTGCAACCCAACTACCGCGGCTCGACGGGCTACGGCGAGGTCTTCCAGACGGCCATCTCCGGCAACTACTGGCCCCTGGCTGAAGAGGACATTCTATCCGGGGTCGACACGCTGATCGCGCGGGGGATCGTGGCCCGCGACTCGCTCGGGATGATGGGGTGGTCGGCGGGAGGGCACTGGTCCAACTGGACCCTCGTCAGCACAGACCGCTTCAAGGCGATCTCGAGCGGCGCCGGCGTATCGAACTGGATCAGTCTCTACGCGCAAACCGACGTGCAATCCACGCGCGAGTACTACCTGGGCGGCGAAGCGACGCGCGCCGGGGCCAACAAGCCGTGGGACAGCTACGAGCACTGGTGGGCCGAGTCGCCGCTGCGCTACATCGCGCGGGCCAAGACGCCGACGCTGCTGCATTCGGGCGAGAAGGACGAGCGCATCCCGATGGCGCAGAACCTCGAGTTGCACATGGCGCTCAAGAAGCGCGGCGTGCCCACGGAGTTCTTCGTGTATCCCGGGCAGCCGCACGGCCTCCAGGAGCCACGGTATCAGTTGGTCAAGATGATGGGTGAAATGACCTGGTTTGAGCACTGGATTCGCGGGAAACCGTGGTTTACCTGGGAAGAACTGCTCGCGACCGCTGATCGGATGGCGGGGAAGGCCAAGCCGGAGGGCGCAACTGCCGCCACTCGTTAGTTACGCCCGCCGCCTGGGACTCTTCTCGGGCACGATGGCAGTGGTGGGTGGCATCATCGGCGGCGGGATCTTCCGGACCCCCGCCACCGTCGCGGAGCGAGTCGGCAGCTCGGGGATGGTGCTCATCGCGTGGGTCGTGGGCGGCGTCGTTGCCCTCATCGGCGCGTTCTGTTTTGGCGAGTTGGGTCAGCGGCGGCCGCAGGCGGGTGGCGGGTATGTGTACCTGCGGGAGACGTGGGGGCCGCTCCCGGCCTTCCTGTATGGTTGGACGCTCGTGCTCGTCATCGCGACAGGCGCGATCGCGGCCGTGGCCGTCACCTTTGCCAACTACGCCCTCGCGCTCGCGGGGCTGTCCGACCGTCTTACCGTGCCGCTCGCGGTGGGTACCATCGTCTTGTTGGCAGGGATCAACTACGTCGGCGTCCGCCCCGCGGCGATCACCCAAAACATTTTCACCGTCCTGAAGCTCGCGGCGCTCGCGACACTGATCGGCGCGGGGATCTTCCTCGCCGCCCCTACCGTCGCTTACCGCCCTTTACCGCCTTCTACCGCCTCCTCGTTCGGAGCGGCGCTTGTTCCGATTCTCTTTACGTACGGCGGTTGGCAGCAAACCAACTTCATCGCGGAGGAGATCATCGAGCCGGAAAAGAACCTGCCGCGTGCCTTGGTGCTCGGCGTGGCGATCGTGGTTGCGGTCTATCTCCTCGCCAACCTCGCGTACCTGCGAGTGCTCGGCGCCCAAGGCCTCGCGGCGAGCACGGCGCCTGCCGCGGACGTGATGGTGGCGGTGCTCGGTCCCGCGGGCGGGAAGCTGATCGCAGCGGGGATCGCGGTCTCGACGTTCGGCTTCCTGAACCTCGTGATCCTCGTGACGCCGCGCGTGCTGCAGGCGATGGCCGCGGACGGCGTGTTCTTCGCGCGGCTGGCGGTGCTCCATCCGGTGCATCGCACCCCGGCCGCCGCGATCGTAGCGCTGGCAGGGTGCGCCGCGCTGCTCACGCTGTCCAAGACATTCGGACAGCTCGTGGACTACGTGACGTTCGGTGACTGGATCTTCTTTGGACTGACGGTGGGCGGGCTCTTCATTTATCGGGCGCGCGAACCACAAGCGGCGTTTCGCGTGCCGGGGTATCCGTGGACGCCGGCGCTGTTCGTGCTGGTGGCGGCGTATGTCGTGGTGAGCGCGGTCGTGTCGAATCCGAAGAACGCCGGCATCGGCGCGGTCCTGATCGCCGCCGGGATACCCGTGTTCCTGTATTGGCGCCGGAGCGGACCTGTCGTGTAGCTCGTTTCGTCTTGTGTCACCCCCGTAGCAGCTTTGCCCGCCACGCGACACATCCCCTCATTCACCCGCGCTCACCGATCCACCTAAGTGCTTATGGGACAATAGCGTCGGCGGCCTCGGCCGGTGGCACCTGCCTTGCCATTCCAAGCTGTGGCGTGATGGGAGCGGTGTGCACCCTACCTGGGATCAAATAATGAAATCGCCTTTTCGGAAACTCGTCGTCACCGTTGGTCGTGCCGGCGCCCTGCTGCTCCTCGTCACGTGCACCGACTACCACAGCCCGACCGCCGTGTCGCTGCCGCCGTCTTCCGACGTTCCATTTGGCCCCCTCGCTATCCCCCCATCGCCGCTCGCCGTGCAACTGATCGGCGCCGGCGACATCGCGCGCTGCGATCGGACCAACGATGAAGCCACAGCGCTGCTGCTCGATGGCTACCCCAACGCCACGGTGGTCGCGCTCGGCGACAACATGAATGGCAACGGCACGTTGACCGCGTTCAACAGCTGCTATCAACCGTCCTGGGGCCGGCACAAGGCGCGCACGCGGCCGGCAGTGGGCGAGAAGGAATACAAGAACGCCAACGCGGCGGGGTTCAACCAGTACTTCGGTGCCGCCGGCGGACCCTTGGGGAGCTACTACTACAGCTACAACGTCGGCGCGTGGCACATCATGGTCTTGAACGACCAGATCGCCATGAACGTGGGCTCGCCCCAGGAGCTGTGGCTGCGTAACGAATTGGCGACGAACACCAGGAAATGCACGCTCGCGTACTGGCATCGGCCGCGGTTCAGCTCCTCCGGAACGAACAACCTCGCCGCCGTGAAGCCGCTGTGGGATGCCCTGTACGCCTACAGCGCGGACGTGGTGCTGAACGCGCACGCTGACATCTACGAGCGGTTCGCACCGCAGTCGCCCACGGCCGTAGCAGATCCTGCCAAGGGCCTGCGTCAGTTCACGGTCGGCACCGGAGGATTGAACCTCGACAACATCGGCACGATCCGAGCGAACAGCCAAGCCCGCGCCAGCGTATACGGCGTTCTGCTGCTCACGCTCGACACGCTCGACTACTCGTGGCAGTTCCTCCCCGTCGCCGGGCAGACGTTCACCGACGCCGGTTCGACCGCGTGCCACACGCGCATCGCCGTCGCGTCGGTCGACGTGAGTCCTGCCTCGGCGAGTCTGCTCGTGGGCGCGACCCAGCAGCTCACCGCAACGCCGAAAGATGCCGCCGGCACGCCGCTCACCGGCCGCGTCGTCACCTGGCAGACCAGCAACGCCACGATCGCGACCGTCGACGCCAACGGGCTCGTCACGGCGAAGGTCCCCGGCCCGGTCACCATTACGGCGACCAGCGAGGGCAAGAACGGCACGTCCGCTGTCACCGTCAACGCGGTGCCCGTCGCGTCGGTGGTGGTCACTCCTGCGACGCCGAGCGTGCAGCTGAACGCCACGGTGCAGCTGACCGCGACCACGAAGGACGCGAATGGCAATACCCTCACCGGCCGTACTGTGACGTGGGCGACGAGCGATGCTACGATCGCTACGGTGAACGCGAGCGGCCTGGTCACCGGGACGGGCGTCGGCGGGCCGGTCACGATCACGGCGACGAGCGAAGGGAAGAACGGCACGGCCGCCGTCACCGTCACGCCGATTCCGGTCGCGTCGGTCGTGGTCAGCCCCGGGGCGGCGAGCATTGGCGTCGGCGCCACGGTGCAGCTCAGCGCGACGACGAAGGACGCAAACGGCAATACGCTCACTGGCCGCACCGTCACCTGGCAGACGAGCGCCGCGAGCGTCGCCACGGTGGACGCGAACGGTCTCGTCACCGGCAACGCCGCCGGCGGGCCGGTCACGATCACGGCGACGAGCGAAGGGAAGAACGGCACGGCGGCCATCACGGTCACGGTTCCGGTGGCCTCGGTGGCGGTCAGCCCCGCCACGCCGACGATTCAAGTCGGCGCGACGGTGCAGCTCACGGCGACCCCGCAGGACGCGAACGGGAATCCGCTCACGGGCCGCGTCGTCACGTGGCAGACGAGCGATGCGAGCGTCGCCACGGTGGACGCGAACGGCCTCGTCACCGGCCAGGCCGCCGGCGGGCCCGTCACGATCACGGCGAGCTCCGAGGGGAAGAGTGGGACGTCCGCGGTCACCGTCATCCCGATCCCGGTGGCGTCGGTGGACCTCACGCCCGCGAGCGCGAGCGTTCAAGTGAGCGGCACGGTGCAGCTCACCGCGACGCCGAAGGACGCGAACGGCAATCCGCTCACGGGCCGCACGGTCACGTGGCAGACGAGCGATGCCACGATCGCCACGGTGGACGCGGCCGGACTCGTCACGGGTCAGGCACTCGGCGGGCCCGTCACGATCACCGCTACCAGTGAGGGCAAATCGGGCACGTCGTCCATCACCGTGAGCACCACCCCCGTGGCGTCGGTCACGGTCACGCCCGCCTCGGCGAGCGTGCAGGTCGATGCGACCGTGCAGCTCACCGCGACGCCGAAGGACGGGAACGGTAATCCGCTCACCGGCCGCACAGTCACCTGGCAGACCAGTAACGCGGCGATCGCCACCGTGGACGCGAACGGATTGGTCACCGGCAAGGCCGCCGGCGGCCCGGTCACGATCACCGCGACGAGCGAGGGCAAGAGCGGTACGTCCGCGATCACGGTCACGGCCATCCCGGTGGCGTCGGTCTCGGTCACCCCGGCGTCATCGAGCATCCAGGTCGGTGGCACCGTGCACCTCACGGCGACCCCCAAGGACGCGAACGGCAATCCGCTCAGCGGCCGCGTCGTCACCTGGCAGAGCACCAATTCGGGCGTAGCGAGCGTCGATGCGACCGGCATCGTCACCGGCCACGCCGCCGGTGGACCGATCTCGATCGTGGCGACGAGCGAGGGCCAGAATGGCTCGGCCTTCGTCACCGTCACGCTGGCGCCGGTGGCTTCGGTGGACGTCACGCCGCCGTCTCCGACGATCCAGGTGAACGCGACGATCCAGCTCACTGCGACGCCCAAGGACGCGAGCGGCAATGCGCTCAGCGGCCGGGCCGTCACCTGGGCGAGCAGCGCACCCGCGGTCGCGACCGTCAACTCCACGGGGTTCGTGGTCGGCCTCCAGACCGGCACCACGAACATCAGTGCGACGAGTGAAGGCGTGACCGGTACGACGGTCGTCACCGTCCAGGCCGCGTCGGGACCGCCCGTCATCGTGGGCGCCGGCGACATCGCCGACTGCTCGCGCTTGAGTCAGGAGGGGACCGCCCGCCTGTT
>DATHDT010000314.1:0-3213 GCA_035318905.1 Gemmatimonadales bacterium
GCTGGGGGCGACTCGCCAGGCGATCATGTTTCAGTTCCTGGTCGAAGCGGCCACGCTCACACTGCTGGGGGGCATCATCGGCATCCTCTTGGGGCTGGGGGCGGGGGAGCTCCTCAAGTACCTGCTCGCATTCAACACTACCGTGCCCGTCGTGCCCGCGTTGATCGCCACCGTCGCGTCGATCCTCGTCGGCGTCGTGTTCGGCATCGCCCCCGCCGCGCGCGCGGCGCGGCTGGATCCTGTCGAAGCGTTGAGGTACGAATGACGGGATGCGGGATGCGGGATGCGGGAGTGAACGTCCGAGCCACGCATCCCGTATCCCGTATCCCGCATCCCGGCAACAGGAGCCATCCATTTGACTGAATCCGTTGATCTTCTCGCGATTGCCGCGCATCGCGACGATGTCGAGCTCACTTGCGGCGGCACGCTCGCGAAGGCGGTGCGGGCGGGGCATCGCGTCGGGATCGTCGACCTGACGCAAGGCGAGACCGCCACGCGCGGCGATGCGGCCACGCGCGCCGCGGAGTCGGTGCGCGCGGCCGCGGCGCTGGGCGTGCACCTACGCCTGAACGTGGGATTGCCGGATGCACACGTGGCTAACGACGAGGCGTCGAGACAGAAAGTCGTCGAGCTGGTACGTCGAACACGACCCCGTGTGGTCATTCTCCCCTACCCTGTCGGCCGGCACCCCGACCACCGCGTGACCTCCGAGCTGGGGCGCGATGCCTGTTTCCTGGCCGGGCTCGCGAAGTACGGGAGCGGTGAACCCCATCGGCCCTTCAAGGTCCTGTATGCCCTCGCCTACCGGGAAGACCCCGTGAAGCCGTCATTCGTGGTGGACATCTCGGATACCTTCGACGCGAAGATGCAGGCGATCCGCTGCTACGCGTCGCAGTTCGACGGCGCGAAGGCCGCCGGGGAAATCTTCCCGACGGGCCAGGACCTGTACGAGCTGATCCGCGTCCAATCGGCCCACTACGGATCGCTGATCCGGCGGCCCTACGGCGAGCCGTTCTTCACCCATGAGACGGTGGTGGTCGACGACGTGCTCGAGCTTGGCGTCCAGTCCTTCTAGTCGATAGATTGCCTCCTCCATGAGCAAGCGCGTGGTCTATCTCGACAACGCCGCCACGACGCCGGTGCGGCCCGAGGTGCTCGAAGCGATGCTTCCCTACCTGGGGAGCGACGCGTTCGGCAACCCGTCTTCCGCGCACCGGTTTGGGCGGGCGGCGCGGGCGGGGATCGAGGCGGCCAAGCGGCAGGTCGCCGAGGCGGTGGGCGCCGAGCCGAACCAGGTGGTGTTCACGTCGGGCGGGACGGAAGCCGACAACCTGGCGATCATCGGCGCGGCGCTGGCCGCGCGCGATCGCGGCGGCCCGTTCCGCGTAGCG
The DNA here is from genome assembly GCA_035318905.1 of Gemmatimonadales bacterium. Classification (GTDB taxonomy): domain Bacteria; phylum Gemmatimonadota; class Gemmatimonadetes; order Gemmatimonadales; family GWC2-71-9; genus 20CM-2-65-7. Next base: position 1,392 of record DATHDT010000314.1, read on the forward strand.
GTGTCCGCCACGGAGCACAAGGCGGCCCTCGCCGCTGCGCATGCGGTGAAGCACCTCGGGGGCGACGAAGTCATCCTCCCCGTCAGCGCGTCCGGGGTGGTCGATGACGCGGCGCTCGACGCGGCGCTCGCACGCGGCCTGGCCGTGGTCAGCGTGATGTGGGTGAACAACGAGGTCGGGACGGTGCAGCCGGTGGCCCGCATCGCACAGCGATGTCGTGATGCCGGCGTCCTGTTCCACACCGACGCCGTCCAGGCATTCGGCAAGGTTCCCGTTTCGCTGCACGACGTTTCCTGCACTCTCCTCACTCTTTCCGGCCACAAGATCGGCGCCCCCAAGGGCATCGGCGCGCTCATCGTGCGCGATCGTAAGGCTGTCGAGGCGATCATTCACGGCGGCGGGCAGCAGTACGGCATCCGGCCCGGCACCGAGAACGTGCCCGGCATTATCGCGCTGGGCGCCGCGGCCGAGCTGGCGGTGAAGGAGCAGGCGGCACTCGGCCCGCGGCTCGCCGCGCTGCGCGACGACCTCGAGCGCCGGCTCGTCGCGATCGTGCCCGACGCCGTCATCAACGGCTGGCAGGGCGAGCGCGCCCCGCACGTGTCGAACGCGTCGATTCCGGGCACCGACAGCGAGGCGCTGCTCATGCACTTGGACCTCGCCGGAATTGCGTGCTCCTCGGGTTCGGCGTGCAGCACCGGCGCCGTCGAGCCGTCGCACGTCCTGACGGCGATGGGCGTGCCGCGCGACCTGGGCGTGGCGGCGCTGCGGTTCTCGTTCGGCAAGGACAGCACGGCCGAGGACGTGGAGACGCTCGCACAGGCACTCCCCAAGGTCGTGGAGAAGGTCCGCTCCCTCTCCGCCGTCCTGCACAGATGAAGCAGCGGGTGCTGGTAGCGATGTCCGGCGGGGTCGACAGCTCCGTCGCCGCCGCGCTGCTCGTGGAGCAGGGGTACGACGTCATCGGCGCCACGATGAAGTTGTTCTGTTACGGCGACGACGTGCCCGACCGCCCCTGCTGCTCGCTTGATTCCATCACCGACGCGAAGCTGGTCGCGCACAAGCTCGGCATTCCGCATTACGTCCTGAATCTCGAAGACCGCTTCGGGCACGACGTGATCGACAACTTCGTCGCGGAGTACGCGCGCGGCCGCACGCCGATTCCGTGCGTCCGCTGCAACTCTTTCACTAAGTTCCGCGACTTCCTGCATCACGCCGACGCGCTCGACTGCGCCTACATCGCGACGGGACATTACGCGATCGCGCGGGACGGCGCTTTGTATCGCGGCCAGGACCCCCAGAAGGATCAGTCGTACTTCCTGTGGGGCATCGATCGCGCCGTCGTGGCCCGGATGCTGACGCCGGTCGGGACGAGCACGAAGGCCGAGACGCGGGCGGCGGCGCGGCAACTCAGTCTCGTCACCGCGGAGAAGCCCGAGTCGGTGGAGATCTGTTTCGTACCAGACGACAACTACGTCGGCGTGTTGGAGCGTCACCTGCCCGCGGATGCGCCGGCGCTCACGCCCGGGTCGATCGTTACCACGAAGGGCGCCGTCGTCGGCGAGCACGCCGGCTTCGCGCGCTTCACGGTCGGCCAACGCAAGGGTTTGCCGGGCGGCTTCGGTGAGCCGATGTACGTCGTGGCGATCCGTCCCGAGACCCGCGAAGTGGTGGTCGGGAGCGGCGCGGAGTTGTTCGGACACGAAGTGTCCTTGGAGGAGGTCAACTGGCTCGGCGATCCCCCCCCCGTCGGCCCCGGTGACCCCGTGTGGGTGCAGTGCCGCTACCGCGCGCGCGCGGTGCCCGGCACGGTGGTTGCATT
>DATHDT010000315.1:0-3141 GCA_035318905.1 Gemmatimonadales bacterium
CTCGATCTGGTCACGCAGGGCTCGAACCGGGTGACATTGATGTCGGAGTTCACGCAGCCCAACAACACCAAGCCCGGCGCGAGTGCCGGCCTCGAGTGGTCGGCCCAGAACCTGGGCAACTCGGGCTTCTCGCTCGCCGCGCGCGGCAGCTACTCGATTCAGCCCGACAACCAGTTCGACGTGGGGACCGGAGCCGGGTTCGCGTCGAGCCAGAAGAGCGGCAGCTTTACCAGCGATGGAGCGGCCCTGGGCGGCGGCATCGCCTACGGCAAGGGCAACCTGAAGCTCGGGTTCGACTACGCCTGGCGGAGTCTGGGCGCCCTGGGGAACACGAACTTCTTCAGCTTCTCGCTGGGGTGGTAACGACGGTTTGAGAGGTCGTGGGGTGAAGAAGACGGTGCTGTTCAGCCTGGCACTCATGGCCGCTCCGGTCATGAGTGCCAGGCCGCAGAGCCTCGAACTCGCCGCGGTGCGGTTCTACCGCACCACCGGCGCGCAGACCCTGGTGGACGCGTTTTGCCAGGTGCCGTTCGGGCTGCTCGACCCGCTTACACAGGGCACGGGCGGCATCGCCGCCTACCGCTTCGCGGTGACGGTGCACGACGCGGCAGGGACCGAGCTGCTGTCGCAGTCGTGGCTGCAGACGGTGCCGGTTCGTATGCTCGCGGTGTCTCGAGGTTCGGCGGTAGAGCATTTCAGTTTCGCGGCCCGGCCGGGGAAGTACACGATCGACGTGACTGTGACCGACTCGGCGACGGGGCGGGTGAGCCGGCAGAGCTCGGACGTCAATGCGTATGCCGCGGCGCCGGCTGGATCGGACTTGCTGCTCGCGACGGGACTGCGGTCTGCGGAAGGCGACACCACGCCGGCGGCCGGCGAGATCAGGAAGGGCGCGGTCCTGTTGCAGGCCTCGGGGCGGCCCGTGCTGACACCGCAGCAGGCGCGGCTGGGATACTACCTCGAGCTGTACGCGCCGCGGGCGGAGACGGTGACGGTGGTGGTGCGCGTCGCGACGCCGCAGGGCCGGCAAATCATCGCGACGGCCGGTGAGCGGATTCCGATCGCCGCGGGCGGCGGCGTCACGCGAGCGATGCTTGATCTCGCGGGACTACCGCCCGGCGATTACCGCTTGGAGGTCGCCGCGGGAGGAACCGACTCGATCGTGCGGACCGCGATGTTCCGCATGGCGGGCTTCGAGACGGAAGCGGCGATCGCGGATGCCACACCCGCGGAAGATGTCTTCGCGGGGCAGCCCGAAGGCCGGCTCGACACGCTGTACCTGCCGCTCGTGTACCTGATGACGGCGGACGAGCAGGGGAGTTACCCGTCGCTGACGCTGGACGGGAAGCGGCGCTGGCTGCGGCAGTTCTGGGCGAAGCGGGACCCCACGGCGGGGACGCCGCGGAACGAAGCGCGGGAAGACTTCTACGCCCGCATCGCCGAGGCGAATCGCCGGTTCCGCGAAGGCGGGTCGGCGCAGATCCCCGGGTGGCGGACGGACCGGGGGCGGGTGTTCATCAAGTACGGCCCGCCCGACGAGGTGCTCGACCGCCCGCAGGCCGGCAATACGCGGCCGTATGTGGTGTGGAAGTTCACGCGGGGACGGGCGCTGAAGTACGTGTTCCTCGACCCGACGGGGTTCGGCAACTACGTGCTCATCTGGACCAGCGATCGGCGCGAGCCCAGCCGACCGAACTGGGAAGAGATGTTGGGACCGGAAGCGGTGATCGAAGTGGAGCGATTCTGATCACCCCAGTGAGACTCTCAAGCGAGGTTCGCATGAATCGTCGTCTTCTCGGAACGCTCGGCGCCCTGGCCGCGCTCGTGGGCCCCCTGGCGGGTTGCAAGAATGACCCGCTGTCCGATCTCGACGGAACTCCCGTGGCGATCGTGAAGCAGTTCTCGCAGATCCACCTCGCCGTCGGCGACAGCACGACGTTCACGGCGTCGGTGGTGGATGGCCGCTTTACCCAGCTGGAGGAGACCATCACCTTCAGCGCCGGCGCAGCGGCCGTCACCGTTTCGAACGATGGGAGTTACGTCCCCGTGCCGCCCACCTCGGCGCGCGCCAAGGTGAAGGCGGTCAGCACCGGCACGACCTTCGTCATCATTCAGGGCGGTGGTTTGCGGGATTCGGTGCAGGTTCTCATTCCCTGAGTTCGGCAGTCTGAAGGCGGAACACCGTGAAGCGTCCGACGGGTTACCGTTGGACGCTTCGTGTTTTGTATAACAGAACCAGACCGGCCCACACCGCCGCTCCCACGGCGACGTGAGCCGCCTGCAGTGCGGGCGGCAGCCCCGAGAGGACCGTCGCTGCGCCAACGACGACCTGCAGTGTCACGAGAGCGACCACGCCCGACGCCCCACGCCCCCCGAGCGATCGAGACCCAAGCGCCGACCACAGGACGGAGCCGAACAGCACGTACGCCAGTAGCCGGTGGATCCATTGGATGACGGCCAAGCCTCCGGCGGAAGGCCAGATCTGTCCGTTGCAGAGCGGGAAGCCAGTGCACGCCGCGGCTGCGCCGAGGTTGGCGGTGAGGGCGCCGAAGAGGACGGTGCTGTAGGCGAGCGACAGCAAGCCCATCGTTCCCCCTCTCCTGAAAGGAGAGGGGGTCAGGGGGTGAGGACGGGCGGCGATGAGCGCGGCGATGAGCAGGGTCGCGAGGAGCAGCATCGCGGTGCCGAGATGCAGGATCACCGTCCACGCGGGCAGTTCGAGCTTCACGGTGATCGCACCGAGGAGGACTTGAAGGACGAGCAGACCCAGTGCGACAAGAGGAGCCCGCGACGCCGGACTGACCCCGGGCGCCAGCCCGGGGATGCGCCTCAACCACCACGCATAACCTGCGAGTCCCACTACCAGGATCGACACGAGCGCCGCGACTAGCCGGTGACTCCACTCGATCACGGTCCCGATGTCGTGGAGCGGGGGAAACAGGTGGCCATTGCACAGCGGCCAGTGATCGCCGCAGCCCATTCCCGATCCGGTGATGCGTACGACGGCGCCGAGGACGATGAGCAGGTAGGTGGCGGCCGCGGCCGTCCATGCCAGCAACGTGTAGCGCGCTTTCATAGGGAGAGAAATGTAACCCGCCACAGGAGATCCTTCGCGCCAAAAGCAGGTCCTTCGCTCGCGCG
>DATHDT010000316.1:0-6958 GCA_035318905.1 Gemmatimonadales bacterium
GTGGATCTCGATGAGGCCGAGATCCTTCCACTGGATGCCGGCGCGCTCGAGCGCGAGGGGCACGGCCCACACGGGAGCCTGGAGCAGCTGCCACCCCGGGTCTACGGCCGCGACCGCGTACGAGCGGATGTACGCGAGGGGCTCGTAGCCCCGCGCCCGGGCCGCCTCGTCGCTCATGAGCAGGACCGCCGACGCCCCGTCGGTGAGCGGGGAGGCGTTGGCGGCGGTGACGCTGCCGTACTTGCGATCGAAGACGGGCTTCAGCTTGGCCATCTGCTCCAGCGTCGAGTCGGTGCGGATGCCGTTGTCTTGCGTGACCACCGAGTCGCCGGGCCGCGTGGGAAACCAGGGAGCGATCTCGGCCGTCAGACGCCCGTCGGCCGTACCCTTGGCGGCGAGTTGGTGGCTCCGCAGCGCCCACCGATCCTGCGCTTCGCGCGTGATGCCGTTCTCCTTGGCCATCTTCTCGGCCGACTGGCCCATCGACTCCCCGGTCGATGGCTCGGCGATCGCGGGTGCGACGGGAATGAGGTCGCGCGGCCGGATCTTCAGGAACGTGCGCACCCGCCCGCCCAGCGACTTCGCCTTGCTCGCCTCGACGAGAATGTCGGCGAGCCGGCGGGAGGCGAGGATCGGGATGTCGGAGAGCGCTTCGGCGCCGCCGGCGATCACCACGTCGTCGTGGCCCAGAGCGATTTGATCGTGGCCGGACGCGATCGCCTGGGTGGCGGACGCGCACGCGCGGTTCACGGAATAGGCGGGAATCTCCTTGGGGAGCTGGGGCAGCAGGCTCACCTCGCGCCCGACGTTGGGCACGAGGGCCGACGGCACGACCTGGCCGAAGATGACCTCGTCCACGTCGGCGCCATCGAGGTTGGAGCGCTCGATCAGCTCGCGCGCGGCGTGGCGGGCGAGATCCACGGCCCGGGCGTCCTTGAGCGCCGTTCCCGCTTTGCAGAACGGCGTGCGGCACCCAGCGATCACCGCGACGCGCCGCCCGTTCCCAACCGGCATTAGATTCCCCCTCTCACGTTGACCCAGCAGCCTCGAAACCTACCATCGGCCCCAACTGGAGGGGAGTTGGCCGCGGAGACACCGTTCTCCCATCAGACGCGCGCCGCCGCATTGTCGTCGATGGCGGCGGAGCCGGTCGACGTCCTCGTGATCGGCGGCGGGATCACGGGCGCCGGCATCGCGCGCGACGCGGCGTTGCGCGGCTTTCGGGTCGCACTGGTCGAGAAGGGTGACTTCGGGTCGGGCACCTCGTCGCATTCGTCGCGACTGATTCACGGCGGCATCCGCTATCTCGAACACCGCGACTTTCGCCTGGTGTTCGAGGCGAGCCGCGAGCGGCGTGTCCTGCTCCACATCGCGCCGCATCTCGTACGGCCCCTCCCGTTCGTGTTCCCCGTCTATCGAGGTTCGCGCGTTCCCGGATGGCAGCTGCGTGCCGGCATGTGGCTGTACGACGCGCTCGCGGCATTCCGCAACGTCAAGACACACCGCTGGCTCAGCCCCAAGCAGGTACGCAAAGCCGAGCCGGCGCTCAAGGACCGCGGTCTCACGGGCGCGGCGTTGTACTGGGACGCGCAGACCGACGACGCGCGTCTCGTGCTGGCGACGGCGCAGAGCGCCGCCCGCGCCGGCGCCCAGATGGCAAATTATGCCGAGGTCACGAGCCTGCTCACGCCCGACGGCCGGGTCCGGGGCGCGACCGTCCGCGACGTGCTGAGCGGCGAGACGCGCACGGTACGCGCGCTGGTCGTCGTTAACGCGGGTGGTCCCTGGGTCGATGCGTTGCGACGGATGGACGACCCCGAGGCGCCGCCGCTGCTGCGGCCGACCAAGGGAGCGCACGTCGCGGTGCCGCGGCGGCGCATCGGCAACGAACGCGCCATCACGTTATTCTCGCCGATCGACGGCCGCGTGATGTTCGTGTTGCCGTGGGGCGACCTGTCGTACATCGGCACGACCGATACCGACGCCGACGCGTCTCCCGACGCCGTGCGCGTCACGGCCGCGGACGTCACCTATCTGCTCCGCTCGGCGAACGCCGCGTTTCCGGAAGCCCATCTCAGCCCGAACGACGTCGTGTCGGTGTGGGTGGGATTGCGACCGCTCTTGGGGCAGGATCCAGGAGCGTCGCCGGCCCAAGTGTCGCGCGAGCACCGCGTCGTCGAAAGCGCCCAAGGTCTGATTACCATCGCAGGCGGCAAGCTCACGACCTATCGCGTGATGGCGCGCGACGTCGTCGATCGCGTCGCGGCGCGCCTGCACGAGCTGGACGGCCGCCCCGTCGCCCCGCGCGCACCCACCGATCGGCTGCCGCTCCCGGGCGGTGAGGCCGCCGAGCTCGACGTGCTGCGGGAGACGGCGCGGGCGCGCGGCGTGTCGGACGCGACGGCACGCCATCTCGTCGCGAGCTACGGCAGTGAAATGGCCGCCGTGTTGAACCTCGTGGATCGTGACCGCTCACTCGGCGAGCCCGTCGCGCTGGGCCGGCCGGAGATTTGGGCGGAGGTCGCGCACGCCGTCGAGCGTGAGATGGCGTTGCGCGTGCAGGACGTGTTGGTGAGGCGCTTGCACCTGTTCTACGAGTTCGACCAACAAGGGACCGCGGTGGCGGCCCCGGTCGCCCAGCGAATGAAAAAGCTCCTCGGCTGGGATGAGATCCGCGAGGCCGAGGAGCTGGTGGACTACTTCAAGCTGGTGGAGCGCGCCCGGGGCTTCCGCGCCGAAATCGGGCGCGGCAGCCGCGAGGTTACGATTTGATCCTGACGCGCGGCCGCACGTGCACGCGGACGCGCGGATCGTCGTCATCATCGATCTGACGTAGCGCCCAGCTCGCCGCGCGGCGCACGGCGCCCGACGCATCGGTCTGAGCGGCTTTCAGCGCGTCCAGCGCGAGCGGGCTTTCGATCTCGCCCAGGGCCCACGCGGCCGCCACCCGCACGTCGATGTCGGGATCCTTGAGTGCCGCCACGAGGGGCTGCACGGCGCTCGCGTCTTCGATTTCACCGAGCGCCCACGCCGACAGCACGCGGACATCGGGATCGTCGTCTTTCAGCCCGGCGGCGACGGCGGTGACACCGCTCCCCGACTCGATCTCCCCCAGCGCCCAAATGGCCGACTTCCGCACTTCGATGACCGGGTCGCGCACCAGCGGACCGAGCACCGCGACGCCCTGTGAGCTTTCGATCTCCCCGAGCGCCCATGCGGCCGCCTGACGAACTCTGGGCTCGCGATCCTTGGCCGCCGTCGTGAGCAACGGGACGGCGGATTCGTCTTCGATCTCTCCCAGCGCCCACACGGCGGTGAGTCGCACGTCCAGCGACGCGTCGCTCAACGCCTCGCCCAACGGACGGATCGCGCGCGCGCTTTCGATCTCGCCGAGTCCCCACGCCGCGACGCGACGCACTTCGGGCGCCCGGTCTTTGAGCGCCCGGCTGAGCGGCTCGATCGCCGCGGGCTCCTCGATCTCGCCCAGCGCCCACGCTGCGACCGCGCGCACACTGACCTCGGCGTCGTTGAGCGCGTCCCCGAGCGGACCGATGGCGCGCGAGTCTTCGAGCTCGCCGAGTCCGATGGCGCCCGTTTCCCGCAAGCCGGGTTTGGTGTCGCGCAGCAGCCCAATGAACAGGTCGTAGGTCCCCGCCGGCCCGTGATTGCCCAACACGCGCGCGGCGATGTTTCGGATGCAGCGGTTATCGTCCCGCAGCACGGCGCGGAACGCGCCAAGCGTGGGGGTGTCGATGCCGTGCTTGCGAGCGTGATCGCCGTGCATCACGTCGCTCATGATGCCAGCCATTCCCCCGCCGCCCCCCGGCATCGGCATCGGGGTCGGCATGGGCCGCGGCATCGGCATGGAACTGTAGGAGAAGTCGCGCGCCCAGAAGCCGCCGTAGTTCGTCAGCGATTGCCCTGCGAGGTCGCACACGACGGAGTCACTGGCCTTCAGCAATCCGAGGACGCGGGCCACCTCTGCGGAATCGAGGCGGGAAGGACCCTGCACCGCCAGCAACGCGGCGACAAACAGTGAAGCAGACATGACGACCTCAGCGGAGTAAGAGTTGTCAACTTCTGGGACACCAATTGATTGGATGACCAGCCCAGGTGAATGGTTGCCGCGCCCGGAAATGCCGGTATTTTCTGGCTTGGTGAGCCCCCTGTCCCGCCGTCGGACCCTCCTGCGTCTGACCGTTGTGTCGCTAGTTGCGAGCCTCGTGGTCGCCGCAGCGCTCGGCGGCTGCCGCCGTGAACCCCCCAAGCCCCCGCCAGCCCCCCCCGACGCCGCCATCATCCCGGAGGGCCCGTACGGCGATGCCGTCCGGCGCGGACGCGCGCTGCTCGTGGCGACGCGGGACAGCCTCCCGGCGCACGTCGGCAATCAGCTGCGCTGCGTCAGTTGTCATCTAGATGAAGGACGGCGGGAGACCGGTTCGTGGGTCGGCGTGTTCGCGCGCTACCCGCAGTATCGAGCGCGCAGTGGTGCGATCGAGACGATCGAGTACCGGGTGAACGACTGCTTCCGCCGCAGCATGAACGGCGTCGCGCTCGACCTGGCGAGCCGCGACATGGCCGACATCGTGACTTACTTCGCGTTCTTGTCCCGCGGCACGCTCGTCGGACCGCCGCAGCCCGGCGCGCGGCTGCAACAGTGGGCCGCCTTCAAGGCTGACACGGCGGCTGGTCGACAGGTGTTTGCGACCACCTGCGTCGCTTGTCATGGGCCCGACGGCCAAGGTTCGGTCGGAGCGCCGCCGCTGTGGGGTCCGCAGTCGTACAACGTCGGTGCCGGCATGGCGCGGGTGCGGACCGCCGCCGAGTTCATCCGCCACAACATGCCGTTCGATCAACCCGGCACGCTGACCGATCAGCAGGCGATCGACGTCGCGGCATTCGTGAACGCGCGTCCGCGTCCCGACTACCGCGGTAAGGAAAATGATTGGCCCAACGGTGATCCCCCGCCCGACGTGGCGTATCTCACGCGCGCGGCTCAGCAGAAGAAGCCCCGTTAGTTCACTTACAGGAGGTTACCCGATGTTCCGTATCGAAGAGGTGAAGACTCACCGCCGCGGATTCCTCGGCACGATGGCAGCTGCCGCGGCCGCCGGCCTCGCCAGCCTCACGCCACTGCGCGCCGAAGCCGAGGCCGCGCCGCGTCGCGACTCGCTGGGGAGCGCCGCCGCGGATCCAGCGTTCGAGGCGTGGCTGAACCGTATCACAGGCAGGCACAAGATGGTGTTCGACGCGCCCGAGGTGAACGGCGGCATGCCCGTCGTCTGGCCGCGCGTCTGGCTCAACACCACCAACGACAACTACGGCACGACCGACGCGCAGAATACCGGCGTCGTGATCCTGCGCCACGCGTCGATCCCGCTCGCGATGGTGGATGCGCTGTGGGCCAAGTACAAGCTCGGCGAGGTGTTCAGTCTCAAGGACGGCGATCTGCCGGCGACGCACAACACCTTCGCGAAGCCGCTGCCGCTCCCGTTGCCCGGCACCGGCGTCGAGCAGCTGCTGGCTAAGGGCGTGTTGTTCGGCGTGTGTAACGTCGCACTCACGATCTACAGCGGCGCGGTCGCCCAGAAAATGGGGATGGATGCCGCCGCGGTGAAAGCCGATTGGGTCGCCGGCCTAATCCCCGGTTGCCAGGTCGTCCCCTCGGGCGTGCTGGCCGTGAGTCGCACGCAGGAGAAGGGCTGCAGCTACTGCTTCGCGGGGTGATGCGTCGGCGCATCGCGTGACCTGAATCACGGGCACGCGGGTCGTAGCGCGGGATGGAGCGAACTCCGGTTCGGTGCGGGGTACACACGGACGCACCGTAACCGGAGGATCGCACCATGATTCGACGTATCCTGACGGCGGTCGTGCTACTGATGAGCGCGGCCGGCGTCTCCCGCGCCGTGGCGCAGCGGTCTCATTACGGTATCCACGGCGGCTACAACTTCGATCTAGAGGATGGGCTGATCGGCCTGCAGTTGCACATGCCGGTCGGGCGCTCCCTCGAGTTCTACCCGTCGTTCGACTACTACTTGGTGGACGCGGGGTCGTTGGTGGGTTTCAACGCAGACCTCAAGCTCCGGACGCCGGGCACGCCGCTGTATTTCGGCGGCGGCCTCAACATCCTGAGCGGGGGCGGCAACTCCGACACGGGGTTCGACCTGTTCGGGGGATTCGAGACGCGGTACGGCCGGACGCACCCGTACATCGAGGGGCGCGGTCTCTTCCACGACGGCTCGACATTCCAGTTGCTGTTCGGGATCAACATCACGCTGTACTGAGCTTCAAGACCGAGGGGGGTCGGCGCGTCTAGCGCCACCCCCTGAGGCTCCGCACATAGTCCCCCAGCAGTAGGAACTTCTCGAAGACCGGAACACCCTTCCGTTTTCTCCCAAACTCTGAGAACAGCTCGCGCAGACGCCCGCGGCGCGTGACGTAGTACCGGAACGTCTCCGCGAAGTCCTCCTGAGGATGCGTAGCGGCGTAGGCCGTGACGTAGTCGGGAAGGGTCGTCGTGACGCCGCGGCGCTCGAAGTCCACCCACTTGGAGTCCGCCACCCGGTACGCTTTCCGCACTTCACCGAACGCGCGCCGGAAGCGCCCGGTCCGGGTGATGGACCAATGATGGAAGAGGAAGGAATGGCCCAGCTCGTGCAGGATCAGGCCGGTGAGCATGTTCCAGGAGATCTCATCGCGAAATTTCTTCCCGGTCACGTAGCGACGCTCCACCTCGATGACCTTGGGCGAGCGGTGCGTCACGCCGGAGACACCGGGCCGCAGCAGGACCCGGTAATCCCAGTCCTTGATGCGCGATACAACGAGCAACCGGCGCACCCGCCGCAACGCCCGCGCGATGAGCTCGCGGCCAGTCGCGTCCTCCCCGCACCAGGGACAGGCGTTCATCCAGTCGTCCACGCCCTTGCTGCAGTGCGGGCAAATGTTCTGATAGGACTCG
>DATHDT010000317.1:0-2475 GCA_035318905.1 Gemmatimonadales bacterium
GAGCTTCTGCTGCCCCTGCCCCACGCCCACGCCGACGAGTTGTCCCGCCCCGATGCCGATGAGGGATTGCTTCACCTGCCACGTCGCTTCGGTCGGAGCGGCCCCGGGATTCAGGAACGTGAGCACGCGCGCGAGGCGGTACTGCGCGCTCGCGACGGCGCCGTAGAGGAGCGGCGTCGCCAGGACCCCGACCAGGAGGAAGTGCCCGATGCGAGCCCCCGCCGTGAACAAGACGGTGCCGGCGAGAATCGCCACGAGCAACGCCATCGACAGGTTGGGCTCGAGGAAGATGAGGCCGATGAGCGGCACGAGAATCACGAGGAACGGCAGCACGCCGAACCGGAGACTGCGGAGCTGCTCGCCCTTCTTGGCCGCGAGCATCGCGCACCACACCACGACCGTGAACTTGGCGAGCTCCGACGGCTGGAGCGACAGCACGCCCAGGCTCACCCAGCGACGCGCGCCGTTGATCGTCGGGCTGATCCGGTGCGTGAAGGGAAGCAGCGGAATCACGAGCAGGAACGCGGTGACGCCGAGTGCAGGCCACGCCCAGTCGCGCCACTTGTGGTAGTCCACGCGGGCCAGGATGGTCGCGAGCAGCCCGCCCACGACGGCTCCCACTGCCTGGCGCAGGGCGAAACTCGCGCCGACCTGCCCGCCGCCCCCCGTGGAGACGAGGCTCGAGGCACCGTACACGGCGGCGAGCCCGAAGACGACGAGCACGGCCGCGACGACCGTGATGAGCCGGCTCTCCCAAGCGCGGTCGGTCACATCGCCTCGACGAGCTTCCGGAACGTGGCGCCGCGCTCCTCGTAGTTCTTGAACATGTCGTAGCTCGAGCACGCGGGAGAGAGGAGCACCACGTCGCCGGACTTGGCGGCGCGACGCGCCCGGGCGACCACGTCCTCGAACGTGGTGCCGCGCTCGAGGGGCACCTGACCCTTGAGATCCTGCTCCACGATCGGGCCCGCCTCGCCATACGCGATCACCAGACGCACCCGGTCCTTAAGGTTCAGGAGCGGCCCGAGCCGCGTGTACGGCTCGCCCTTATGGCGCCCGCCCAGGAGCAGGACGAAGGGCCGGCTCATCGCCTCGATCGCCACGACGGTGGAGGCGATATTCGTCGCCTTGGAATCGTTGATCCAGAGGATGCCACCCACCTCGCGCACGGGCTCGAGCCGGTGCGGCAACGCCTGAAACGACCGTAGTCCCTCACCGATGAGGCTCGTCGGCACGCCCGCTTCGTGCACCGCGAGCGACGCGGCGAGCGCATTCGCGACGTTGTGGTCGCCGAGCAGGCGCAGCTCGTCACGACCGACCAAGGCGGCGCCACCGAGGCGCAGCGTCCGCGCCCCCGGATCGGACCGATCGAACCACGCGTCCGCAGGCCTCTGGAGGGAGAAGAGCGTGCGCCGTCCCGGCGCGCCGCGCGCCAGCTCGATCACCGCGGGGTCGTCGGCGTTCAGCACCCACACCGACGAGGGACTCGCGTTCCGAAAGAGCAGCTTCTTGTCGGCGTAATAGGCCTCGACATTTGGGTACCGGTCGAGGTGGTCGGGTGCGAGGTTCGTGAGGATCCCGATGTCAGGCGCGAAGTTCGGGCTGTCGTGCAGCTGAAACGACGACACTTCCACGCTGAGCCAGCGATACCGATCCGCGGCTTCATTAACCGCCACGTCGGCGAGCGGACGACCGATGTTCCCGGCCGCCGTGGCCTTCAGGCCGGCCGCCGCCAGCAGGTGCGCGACGAGCGCCGTGGTCGTGGTCTTGCCGTTCGTGCCCGTGATCGCGATGCAGTGCGTCTCGCCCGCGGCGGCGATGGCGCGGAAGCCGAGGTCAAGCTCCGACACGATCTCGACGCCCGCTTCCCGCGCGGCCACGAGCGGTGGCGCATCCGGCGGCACGCCCGGCGACACGACGACCCCAGCGGCCGCGCGGATCTTGGCGAGGTCGTGACGCCCCAGGTCCACCTCCACGCCCGGCAGCTCGCGCAGCGACATGGCGGCGGCGCCGGCGTACGGATGGTCCGTACTATCGCTCGCATAGACGCGCACGCCTTCACGCACCAGCAGACGCGTGGCCGCGACGCCGCTTTTGCCGAGCCCTACTACGGCGACGATGCCCCCCCCCTTCCGCCACGCGTCGGGCAACTTCATCGCACCTTGAGCGTCGCGAGGGCGATCATCGCGCACAGCGCGCCGAGAATGTAGAACCGCATCACCACCTGCGGCTCCGCCCATCCCAGTTTCTCGAAGTGATGATGCAGCGGCGCCATGCGGAAGACTTTGTGCGCGTCGGCGTACTCCTTGCCGCGGCGCTTCTTGTGCCAGCGATACACGCTCGTCTGCACCATCACCGACACCGTTTCGGCCGCGAACACACCGCCCGCGATGAGCAGCAGGAATTCGGCCTTGAGCAGGATCGCCACGGTGCCCAACGCGCCGCCGATGGCCAGGGCGCCGGTGTCGCCCATGA
>DATHDT010000318.1:0-3458 GCA_035318905.1 Gemmatimonadales bacterium
CGCCGGGAGATGTACTTCGGGTACCGCTGGAGGGCGAGCCTGCCGTGGCAGGGACATCCGTCGGGTGTGAATGAGATTTCCTTCGTGCTCGCCCAAGACAACATCCTGGTGTTGCAGATGAACGGTCCACCCGAGGGACCGTTTCACCTCATCGTGACCACCGAGTTCACCACCAGCAACGGGCACCTGGCGAACAGTTGGGGTGACGATCCCGGGGCCCGGCAGCTGGGCGGGAACGTGAAGGGCGGGAATTACGTCGTCACGGAGGGCCGATGGTATGACATCGAGGGGTACTTCAGGATGAGCACGACCAGCACCTCGCGGGACGGCATCGTGCGCTGGTGGGTGAACGGCACCCTCGTGGGCGACTACACGTCCGTGAACTTCGACGCCGCCAATCCGTTCACGGAGTTTCAGTTCAGCCCCACGTGGGGCGGCATCGGCGGCAGCAAGACGGAAGAAGACTATTTCTGGTATGACCACGTCCGGCTGAGCGTGCCAGAGCCTCTCCCTCGATGAGCGGCTGGCGGCACCAGGTTCCGGTCCACTCGCCGGTCTCTGCAGCGGCGCTGCTCGCCGGCGCGCGCGTGGCCGTCGCGCGCAATGGCCGCTCGGCGCTCGCCGAGGCGCGAGTCGTCGCACTGTTGCAAGAACGCTATTCCCCGCGGGACGTAGTGTTGATGGAAAGCGGCACGGCGGCGCTCACCGCCGCGCTGCTTGGCGTCTTGAGCGATCGTGCCGGCGCGGCCGTCGCGATGCCCGCGTACGGGTGTTTCGACCTTGCCACCGCGGCCGACGGTGCGAATGCGCCGGTGCGACTGTACGACACGGATCCGCGCACGCTCGCTCCCGATCTTGCCCAACTGCGGGCGACGCTGCGTCACGGCGCCGCGGCGATCGTGGCCGTGCCCCTGTACGGGTATCCCCTCGATCTCGGCGAAGTGAATCGCCTCGCCGCGGAAACCGGGGCCGTCGTGATCGAGGACGCCGCCCAGGGGGCCGGCGGGACCCTGAGCGGTCGTCCGACGGGGACCCAGAGCTCCCTCGCCGTCTTGAGCTTCGGTCGAGGGAAGGGTCTCACGGGGGGCGGCGGCGGGGCCCTCCTCGCCCACGACGACGTGGGCGAGCGGGTGTTGGAGCGTGTGCGCGGCATGGTGGGCAAGGCACGCCGGGGCTGGGCGGAGCTCGTGACGCTCGCCGCTCAGTTGCTGCTCGAGCGTCCGAGCCTCTACGCCATCCCCGCGGCCCTGCCATTTCTCCGCCTTGGCCAGACGATCTATCGGGAGCCGCGGCCCCTGCGACGGGTGAGCGCCGCATCCGCCTCGGTCATCGCCGCAACCTGGGCCTTGGCGCAGCGAGAGGTGGACCTGCGCCGACGCATCGCGGAGCGCCTGCTGGTCGAGCTGCAGCGCCATCCCGCTTTTCAAACTGTCAGCGCGGCCCGTCACGCGCGACCCGGGTACCTCCGGCTCCCCGTCGTCGCGTCGGGTCCGGCCCGCCGCTCGGCGACAGAGCCGGCGGCACGACGCCTGGGCATCATGCCCGGGTATCCGCAGGCGTTGTGCGACGTCGAACGTTTTCGGGCGCGCTGCCTCAATCGAAACGAGGCTTTCCCCGGTGGTCGCCTGCTTGCGGACCGGCTATGCACGCTCCCAACCCACGGACGTCTGGCGGTCAGTGATCTCGTGCGACTCGAGCAGTGGATCCGGGCGGTGGGCGGCCGGTAGACGGAGTCTCAAACCGGCCAGCCACGCCTCCAAGGCGGCGTCCGAGATTCCAGCGGGCACATTCACGCGTGGCAGGGCGAGGGGATCGGCCCCCGCCCCCGCGCGATTCAACCCGTAGTCCAACGTCACCGCGGCCCGGTATCCCGCCGCGCGCACCGCCTCGCGCACCCGACGGTTCCATGCGCCGTACGGATAGGCGAAGACGTCGGCTGCCGTTCCCGTTTCGCGCGCAATCACCTCCCGGCTGCTGACCAGCTCGTCCTCCAACTCGGCGTCGCTGAGGGTGGGGAGCGCGCGGTGGGTTCGCGAATGGACGCCGAGCGTGAGGCCCGCTTGGGCGGCTCGCGCAATTGTAGTCCAGTCCGCCGGCTTTTGGTCGTTCGGCAGCGCCGCGTCGACGGCGGGCGCGAGGGACCGAAGGATCGCAACGCCGTTGCCCCGGAGCTCGCTCAGCCAGGCGTCACGGCGCTGGGGCGTGGCTGCCGCCTGAACCGCGGGGTGATCCCACCAGAACGGCTCTCCGCCGGTCGGCGCGTTCGCCACCACAAACACGGTCGCGGGGATCTGGAGCTCGCGCAGCACGGGCCAGGCGTGCTGGAAGACGCCCAAATACGCATCGTCGAACGTGACGGCGGCGAGCCGACGCAGTGTGCGGCGCTGCTCCAGTCGGCCGATGAGGTCGACCAGTGGAACGACTTGATAGTGGCGGGCCAACCACCGCATTTGGCGCTCGAACGCATTCACGGGGAGGTGCAGACTGGGCTCGCCCTTGGAGGCGGCAGTGGTTCCTCCCACGACGTTGTGGTAACAGAGGATGACCCCCGCATCCTTCAGGCGGCGCGCGAGCGCGGGCAGTCCGATGGCACCAAGGCCAGCATACAGGAGACTCGACAGCATAGGTGGGCCGTGCCGGCCGGAGGGGCAAGCGCCGTGCCAGGTACCCAGTGTGGCGTCGTCGCAACGACCGTGGCGCAATTCGACTCGGCCTCATTCTTGCCCGTACAGAGTCCCCGTGGCGATTCACATGGTTTCAGGGACCGACGCAATGCGACCCCCCCCGAGCGTTGCGGGCGCGCGCAGCCTGTATACGCTGCGCGCGCAGAGCATTTGGCGCTTTCTCATGACGCAGCCGGCCTCCTATTGGCTTATCTGCATCTACCTGTTTTTCGAATACGTCCGGCCGCAATCGATCTACGCCGCAATCGACCTGCTCCCCTGGGCAATGCTGTCCATCGTGTTGTGCGGTGGGGCGTTCCTCATGGAGGGCAGATCGTGGCGTTTCACGACGCCGGCGGACTGGACGCTGGCCTGCTTCAGTTTGGTCGTTCTCCTCACCTCGGCAACGGCATATTTTCCCGCGACCTCATTTGCTGCCCTGCCGCTCTACGTCTCGTGGGCCGTGATCTACGTCCTGATCTCGGGCGTCGTGATCACCGAGCAACGATTCCTGGTCTTCATCCTGTCCTTTTTGCTGTACAACCTCAAGATGTCGCTGCACGCCACGCGATCGTGGGCGTCGATCGGATTTGCGTTCCGCGACTGGGGGGTCCTCGGGGCTCCCGGGTGGTTTCACAACTCGGGGGAATTCGGCATCGAGATGACGATCTTCTTCCCGATCTCGCTGTGTTTCGTCATGGCTCTGCGCCGCTACTGGGGCAGGGGCAAGGTGGCGCTGCTCGCGCTCCTGCCCGCGACGTCCGTCATCGGGATGTTGGCGTCGTCCTCACGGGG
>DATHDT010000319.1:0-3579 GCA_035318905.1 Gemmatimonadales bacterium
ACTTCCTTGGTCGTGAAAAACGGCTCGAACATGTGCGCCTGCACCTCGGGGCTCATCCCGGTGCCCGTATCGCTGATCGCAATCGACACGTACGGCCCTGGGACTACCGTTCGGTGCTCGGCGGCATAGACGGCATCGAGCTCGACGTTGCGCGTCTCGATCGTCAGTCGCCCCCCACCCGGCATCGCGTCCCGCGCATTCACCGCCAGGTTCACGATCACCTGCTCGATCTGGCCGGGGTCGGCGCGCACGCGCCCCACGTCGGGCGCGAGTGCGGCGGCGAGGATGACGTCTTCCCCGAGAAGGCGTCGCAGCAGCTTCTCGACGTTCTGCACCAGCGCGTTGAGATCGATGACCTTGGGCTGGAGGACCTGGCGGCGGCTGAACGCGAGGAGCTGCTGGGTCAGGGCCGCGGCCCGGTCCGCGGCGCGATGGATCTCATCCGCGTCCTCGCGCCGGGGGTCATCGGGCGCCAGATCGGCGAGGAGCAGGTCGGTGTAGCCACCGATGGCGGTGAGGATGTTGTTGAAGTCGTGCGCGACGCCGCCGGCGAGCCGTCCGACTGCCTCCATTTTTTGCGCCTGGATGACTTGCTGCTCCAGACTGCGCCGTTCGGTGGCGTCGCGATAGTTGTTGACGATCGCGGCGACGCTGGGGTCGTCGAGCAGATTGGTGAACACCCCCTCGAGGTAGCGCCAGGAGCCGTCCTTGTGACGCACTCGCGCTACGACATCGACGCGGCCGCGGGGGTTGGCCATCGATTCCGTGAGCCGTCCGACGACGGCGTCGCGGTCGTCCGGGTGGATCAAATCGAGGGCATTGAACCGCACAAATTCGTCCAATTCATAGCCGAGAATGCGTGTCGTGGCGGGGCTGCCGTAGAGGATGGAGCCGTCGGGCGCGAAGAGCGCGATGGCGTCCCAGCTGTGCTCGACGAGGGCGCGAAAGCGCTGCTCGTTGGCCCGGAGGGCCGCTTCGGCCGTGGCGCGCTCGGCCCGGCTCTGCCGCATCTCCAGGGCGCTCCGCACCGCCGGCGCCAGGCGCACCAGGTGCGTTTTGAGGACGTAGTCGGCGGCACCCGCCTTGATACACGCCGCAGCCGTCTCCTCGTCGATGCTGCCCGTCACCACGATCAAGGGGACGAGGGGCGCCTCGTGGCGGAGGATTTCGAGGGCCGCCATGCCGCCGAACCCGGGAATGGAGTAGTCGGCGAGGACGAGGTCGGGCGCAAAATCTCGCAGCTCGCGGCGGAAGTCCGCTTCGGTGTCGACGCGGCGGGTGCGGCAGGCAATCTCGGCCCGCTGCAGCTCCCGTTGCACGAGCTCCGCGTCGACGTCGCGATCCTCGACGAGGAGGATGTGGAGCGAGGCTAGCGGGGCGGGTGATTCAGCAGGAGCCAGTATAACCCCACATCCGAGACGGCACGGGCGAACGCCTCGAAATCGACCGGTTTGACGATGTAGCTGTTCGCGCCCAGGCGGTAGGCGCGCGCGATGTCGGGCTCCTCGCGCGACGACGTCAGCACGACGACCGGGATGCTCTTGGTCCGCGCTTCTTCCTTGAGGCGACGCAGCACCTCGAGGCCGTCGACTTTGGGGAGCTTCAAGTCGAGCAGGATGACCTTTGGCACCACGCCGATCTCCCGCAGCGCGTGGGAGCCGTCGCCGAAGAAGAACTCGAGCGCCTCCGCTCCATCGTGACACACGAACACCTGGTTCGCGAGGTTCCGCTGTTTGAGCGCCCGTAGCGTGAGCTCGGCGTCGCTGGGGTTGTCCTCGACCAGCAGGATTTCCACCTCGTGCGGTTGCGGCATGCGTCTTATGCTCCTGGTAGCGTGAAGTAGAACGTGGCACCCGCGTCGAGTTTCCCCTCGGCCCAGACGCGCCCACCGTGGCGCGACACCACGCGCTGGACAATCGCCAGGCCGACTCCCGTGCCCTCGAACTCCTCAGCGCGATGCAGGCGCTGGAACACGCCGAACAACTTGGAGGCGTAGCGAGGATCGAAGCCGGCGCCGTTGTCCTTCACATAATACACAGCCTCCGCGCCATTGTCCTGGTGACCAACCTCGATGCGCCCCGGGGCGCGCTTGCGCGTGAACTTCGCGGCGTTGTCGACCAGGTTCGTCACGGCCTGACGCAGCATATTGCGGTCCCCGCGAGCGGGGGGCAGGGAGCCGACCGTGATTTCGAGGGGCCGGTCGCCGGCGTGGCGACGGACCTCCTCAACCACCCCCCGCACGAGCTCGGCCATGTCGACGCGCGCCGTCTCGAGCTCCTTGCGGCCGAGGCGGGAGAACGAGAGCAGATCATCGATCAGCTGGCCCATGCGGCGCGTGTTCTCGTCGATCACGCCGAGGACGCGCTTCGCCTCGGGATCCAGTCCCGTCCCATGGTCCTCGAGGAGAATGCGGGCGAAGCCGTGGATCGCGCGGAGCGGCGCGCGCAGATCGTGCGAGACCGAATAGGAGAACGCTTCGAGCTCGGCGTTGGTCTCGCTCAGCGCGCGTGTGCGCTCGACGACCTGGGTCTCCAGGTCGCTGCGGGCGCGCTGCACCTCGCCCGCCATGGTGTTGAACGAGTTCCCGAGTCTGCCCAATTCGTCGTTCCCGGGTACGTCGACGCGCTGCGCGAGATCACCGCTCGCGATCGACGCGGCCGCGATGGTGAGGTGGCGGAGCGGATCGGTGATGCGCCGGCTCACCCACCACGCGCCGAACGCTCCGACGAGCATGATGGCGGCTGCGATCAACGACATTCGGCGTAAGTAGGTTTGAGACGGGGCGAGCACCTGCCGGCGCGACAGCTCCGAAATGAACAGCCACGGCGTTCCGGGGACCTGCAGGGCCGCGCCAATCTTCGATTCGTCGCTTTGGTAGGTGACAGCGGCGGTAGAGTCGCTGTGGCTCCGCGCCTCGGCCGGGGGCGCCGGGATTTGCTTCTCGAGATCGGTCCAGGGTGTGCCGCTGGCGTTTCCGATCATGAGCGCGATGTCGCCGCCCGCGATCCCGGTCAGGATTTCTCGTTGTGCCGCGGACACGTTGAGCCGCGCGACTTGCACGACGTGTCCCACAACGCGGCCCTCCGTTCCCTGACGGATGACGGCTCCGACCTGGTAGTACATCAGCGTATCGTGTCGCAGTCGCCACGGCCCCACGACCACCGAGTCGGAGACCGGTGGCGGCCCCGGATCGGATGCGAGGGCGGAATCGCCGCGCAGAAAGAGGCGGTGCCCGGCGGTGTCCCACAGCTCAACGGCGGTATTGCGTGCGCCGTCGGGCACGACGCGCCGGGCGGCGGCCAACGCCCAATCGTTGCCGCGCCGACCGCCCGAGGCCAAGAAGTCGCGCACGCCCTGATCGGCGGCGAACGTGGTGAGTTGGGTCCGCTGTTGGGTCACGCCCCGCTGAAACGCCGACACCCACGCCTTGTTGGATCGCAGGACGCGCTGGGACGCGAAGGAAACGGCGGCGGACCGGACTTGGCTGTACGCCGCGCCGAGCAGCACCAGCACCACCGCGACGACCACGGCGCTGAAGAGGAGCGGCAGCTTGCGCTCGATCGACCAGTTCCAACTGAG
>DATHDT010000320.1:0-5647 GCA_035318905.1 Gemmatimonadales bacterium
GCGGAGCGGCGACGATCAGGGCCGCCGCGAGGAGGCGCTTCATCGTTTTACGTTCTACCCCGGCCCCGCCGTCGTCAAGCCTTCCCTCGCCTTCCTGACGCGTTTATGTTTCGCGCTCACAAATCCCCTACTCGGCGCCCACCTGCGCCGGGTCGCTCAAGACCAAAGGGAGGTGGCATGACTCGCCGATACGAGACGGTCTACATCTTTGACAGTGCGCTGGACGAACCAGCGATCACCGAAAAACTCACGCGCTTCCACGCTCTCCTGACCAAGGACGGCAAGGGCACGGTCACCAACGTGTCCCACTGGGGCAAGCGCACCATGACGTTCAAGATCCAGAAGAAAGACACCGGCTACTACGTCGTGGCGCAGTTCGACACCACCGGCGATCTGCTCCCCGAATACGAGCGCGCCGTGAAGCTCGACGAAGGAGTGATTCGGTACATGACGGTGCAGGCGGCGCGCGAGCAGCCCAAGCCGGTCGAGGCCGCCGTCATCGCCGCGCCGGAGATTGAAGAGATCGAGGAGGAGGAAGCATGAGGCGCCCCGCCAAGACCTGTCCCGTGTGCGAGTCCGGCGCGCGCGTGCTCGACTACAAGGACGACCGGACCCTGGGCCGTTTTCTCACGGAACGTGGAAAGATTTTGCCGAGCCGCTTGTCGGGGATGTGCGCCCGGCACCAACGGCAGCTCGCGACGGCCATCAAGCGCGCGCGCCAGCTGGCGCTGATCCCGTACATCAAGGGACACACCGCGTAGCATGCGCGCACCGGGAGCGACTCCCCGGTGGCGCCTCGTGCTAGGTGTCATCGCGTTCGCGGCATGGGGGGCGCCCCTCGGCCTCGTGGGCCTGCCGTGCGCGGCGCTCCTCGCGGTCGCCCCCGATCGGTCCTCGCGCACGCGCGTCGCCGCCGCGCTGCTCGGCGCGACGAGCATCGCGCTGTTGGCCTTTCCCGTTGGGCGCCTGTCGGCGGTGATCGCGGCGTATACCGTCCTCCTCACCGCGGCGTTCGCGGCGGGCGCGGTCCTCGCCCCGGCTCCCTTCCTGCGGCAGGCGCTGCGCGCGGTCTCGTTCGGCGGCGCAGCCACCGCCCTGCTCGTACAGCTCGTGTGGGGTTCGGCAGCTTGGGGCGCGCTGGCGTGGGAGGCCACGCGCACGGCGGGGCTGACGATGCGGATCGTCGTCGAGTTTTTTCCCGACGCGTTCACGTTATACGAGCCCGTCGTGCGTTTCATCAGTACGACGACGCCCGGCATGCTGGCGCTCCAGTCGCTCGCGGGGCTCGCCCTCGCGTGGCAGTGGCACGGGCTCCTGACGGAGCACCCGCTCGGCGGCCCGCTCACGCCGTTCCGTGAGTTCCGCATCGGCGACGCGTGCGTGTGGGGCGTCGTCGCCTGGTTGGGGCTGATGATCGCGCCCGTCTCGAGTCTGCTGAAGCTCGCCGGCACGAATGTCGGCTTTGTGCTCGGTACGTTGTACGTGCTGCGCGGCGCGGCGATCGTCGTGACTTTCGCGCAGGTGTTGGGTGTTTCCGCCGCCGCCCTCGTGATCGTCGCGACGGCCGCGGCCACGATCGCGCTCCCGTTGTTCGTCCCCGGGCTCTGCACGCTGGGGATCACCGATACCTGGTACCAGTTCCGGCAGCGCCTCGCGGCGCGCCGGCAAAACGTAACGTGAGGATGGCGATGGAGATCATTCTACGCGAAGACGTACAGCACCTCGGCAAGGCCGGCGAAGTCGTCAAGGTCAAGGACGGCTACGCGCGCAACTTCCTGCTCCCGCAGGGCAAGGCCTATGTGGCGACGGATGCCAATAAGAAGAAGATCGCCGTCGAGGCCAACCGTCTTGCCAAGCAGCGCGCGACCGAGAAGGCCGCCGCGGAATCCGAAGCGACCCGCCTCGCCGGCGTCGCGCTCTCGTTCCCCGCGAAGGTCGGCGAGGAGGACAAGCTCTACGGCTCGGTCACCGCGAGCGACATCCAGCGCAAGCTCGAGGAGCTGGGGATCCATGTCGACAAACGCAAGATCGATTTGCCCGAGCCGATCCGGTCGCTGGGCGAGTTCCGCGTGGGCATCAAGATCCATCCCGACGTGCGGCCCGAAATCGTGATCACGGTGGTGAAGGAGTAGCTCGTTATCAGCATCAGCTACATCGACGGCTCCCGGTTCCGCCGCTCGCTCCTGGCGGCGGCTGATTGGGTCGCAGCCGGGCGCGACGAGCTGAATCGCCTCAACGTCTTCCCCGTCCCCGACGGCGACACGGGCACGAACATGTGCCTCACCCTGCGCGCCGTCGCCCAGGCCGTGCGCGTCCTGGACGGCGCGTCCGAGCCCAACTCCCTGCCCCTGCCGCGCGTGACCGAAGCGATGGCCCAGGCGAGCGTGCGCGGCGCCCGCGGCAACTCCGGGATGATGTTGTCCCAGTTCCTGCTCGGCTTCCAGGAAGGTCTCGGCACCGCGCTCCGCGCGGCGGCCGTGGACCTCGCGCGCGCGATCCGCACCGGGTTCGACCGGCTGCAGGCTTCCCTCGACGAACCCGTGGAAGGCACGATCCTCACCGTCGCCCGTGAGGCCGCCGATGAGGCTGGGTTGGCCAAAGACGAACCGGACCTCCGCGTGTTCATGGTTCGTCTGGTGAACCGCGCGGAGGCGGCGCTGCAGCGCACCCCCGACCTCCTTGCGGCGCTGAAGACGGCGGGCGTCGTCGACGCGGGCGCGAAGGGGTTCGTGCGTTTCCTCGAGGGCGTCAAACGCCTGATCGAGGATGGCCACGTGGCCGAAGGAGCCGTGGACCGCCTGACTCCCAACGCCGCTGCCCTGGCCGAGGTCGCCGCGGATCGCGACTACCGCTTCTGCACGGAGCTCATGGTGCGAGGGCCGTCGCTGCCGCCGGCCGCCGACGTGCGCAAGGCCCTGCGACCATTGGGCGCGTCCATCGTCGTGCTCCAAACCGGGGACCTGATCAAGGCACACGTCCACACCGACTCGCCCGAGGCTGTCTTTCAGCTCGGGGCCGGCTGGGGAACCGTCGAGTACACCAAGGCCGACGACATGCGCGCCCAGCATCAGGCGCTGCAGGCGTCCCCCCGCCGCCCCATCGCCTTCGTGAGCGACACCGCCTGTGACCTCCCGGACGACCTCGTGGTCCAGTACGACATCGGGCTCGTCCCCACGCAGCTCATCGTGGATGAGCGGGCCTACCGCGACCGGTTAGAGCTGACGTCGGCGGAGTTCTTCGAGCGGCTGCGCGCCGGGCTCGATGCCACGACGTCGCAGCCCACCCCGCAGGCGTTCACCGATGGGTACGCCGACGCGGCGCGCGCGGCGGACCACGTGATCGCCGTCGTCGTGTCCCGGGCCCTCTCCGGAACCTGCGCCAACGCCGAAGCCGCCGCGCGCCGGTTTAACGGCGGGCGGGTCACCGTGGTCAATAGTCGCAGTGCCTCGCTGGGCGAGGGGATGCTGGTGCTGCGCGGCGTCGAGCTGGCGGCCGCCGGTTGGGCGCCGGAAACGATCACGCGAGAGCTGGAGCGGGTGCGCAGCCAGTCGGGCGGGTTCTTCACCGTCGACAACTTCGACCGGCTGGTCCGCTCCGGACGCGTCGGGCGGGGCCGGGCCTGGCTCGGCACCAAGTTGAACCTCAAGCCCGTGATGGTCGTTACGCCCGAAGGCACGATCGCGGTCGCCGCGCGCGTCCGGGGCGCGGCCGGCGCGCGGCGCCGGATCCTCGAGCTGCTGGAGCGCGCCTTCGAGAAGCAGGGCCGCCCTCGGGAAGTCCGCCTGGGCGTGGTGCACGGCGATATTCCCGAGTTCGCCGAAGCATTGCGGGCTGAATTGGTCGCCCGCTACCAGCCCAGGGAGTGCTTCGTCGCGCCGATCACGCCGGTGATCGCCGCGCACACGGGCGTCGGGTCGTGGGGCGTGTTTTATCAGGTGGAAGACGGAACAAACGGATGACGCGCGCGCTATGACTAGCCGGGGCCGATCCCGTCCCGCCGGCCGCGCGCCGGCGACGTCAGCCGCATTGGGGCTCGTGCTCGAAGCGCTGGCGGATCGCAAAGCCGTCGATGCCTTGGTGCTGGACCTGCGGGGGCTGTGCGCGGCCACCGACTATTTCGTGATCGTGTCGGGAACGTCGGACGCGCACGTGCGCGGGATGGCGGATCATCTCATGACAGCGCTGGCGCCGCGCGGCGTGGCGCCGCATCATGTCGAAGGGATGGCGCAGGGGCGGTGGGTGTTGCTGGACTACGTGGATTTCGTGGTGCACCTGTTTCACCCGGAGCTGCGGGACTTCTACCAGCTCGAGCGGTTATGGGGCGATGCCCCGGTGGTCGCCGCAGGCGATTCTGGCGCGACGGGCGCGAAAGGATAAACGAGCATGCGAAGGATCGGCGGTACGCTGGCAGCGATTCTGGCGCTCACGACGTTGGGCGCAGGCCCCCTCGCCGCGCAGTACTTCGGGCAGAACAAAGTTCAATACCGCACCTTCGACTTCAAGATCATCCAGACCGAACACTTCGAGGTCTACTACTATCCCGAGGAGCGCGCCGCGGCGCTCGACGCCGCGCGCATGGCCGAGCGCGGCTATGCCCGCCTCTCGCGCATCCTGCACCACCAGTTCCAGGGCCGGAAGCCGATCATTCTCTACGCCTCGGGCTCCGACTTCCAGCAGACCAACGTGACCGACGTCGGCGGCGAGAGCGTGGGCGGCGTGACGGAGTTCTTCAAGCACCGCATGGTGCTGCCGTTCACGGGATCGTACGCCGAGCTCGAGCACGTCCTGCAACACGAGATGGTGCACCAGTTCCAGTTCGACGTGTACAGCCGCGGCCGTCCCGGCGGCGGCGTGCAGACGCTCATCAGCGTGAATCCGCCGCTCTGGTTCATGGAAGGAATGGCCGAGTATCTGTCGCTCGGGCCCATCAATCCTGAGACCGCGATGTGGCTGCGCGATGCCTCGCTCGAGGGCCACCTGCCCACGATCGAGGAGCTCACGTACGGCGACATCTTCCCGTACCGCTACGGCCACGCGCTGTGGGCGTACATCGGCGAGAAGTGGGGGGACGAGGTCATCGGGGAGATCCTGCAGACCTCGGCCAGCTCGGGCGTCGAGACGGCGATCAAGCGGGCGTTGGGGCTGACGCTCGACGAGCTGTCGGCCGACTGGCGCGACGCCGTGCAAACGACGTTCCTGCCGCAGCTCGGCGAGCACTACCGCGCGCGCCGCGTCGCACAGGCGACGCTGACGCGGAAGCGCTCGAGCGGACGGATCTTTCTGGCCCCGGCCCTCACTCCGGACGGCCGCGAGATGGCGTTCTTCGGCGATCAGGGCGGCTTCTTCATCGACCTCTTCATCGCCGACGCCGAGACCGGCCGTGTCAAACGGCGGCTCGTCAAGTCGACGCTCAACAAGAACTACGAGAGCCTGCGGTTCATCAACTCGGCGGGGTCCTTCTCGCCCGACGGGCAGTTCTTCGCGCTCGCGGCGAAGCGGAAGGACCGGGACGACCTCGTCATCCTCAATGTGCGGCGCAGTCGGGAGGTCGGACGCCTCAAGATCGACTTGAACGGCATCCAGACGCCGACCTGGTCCCCCGACGGCAAACAGCTCGTCTTTACGGGCTTCGACGGCGGACTCTCGG
>DATHDT010000321.1:0-2943 GCA_035318905.1 Gemmatimonadales bacterium
CGCGCGCTCGCCGCGACGGGCGCGGTCGAGCACGCCGTCATCCACACCGGCCGCCACGATGATCATCGACTGGCTGCGGCGTGCGCGGATCTGGAGCTCCCGGCCGTTCGCAACCACCTCGAGGTGGGCGCCGGCTCACTCGGCGTGCAGGCCGGCCTGATGCTGCAGCGTCTCGACCCCGCGCTCACGGAGCTGCAGCCGGACGTCGTCCTTGCGTATGGAGACGACGACGCGGCGACCGTCGCGGCGCTGGCGACGGGCGCGCTCGGCATCCGCTTCGGGCACGTCGAAGCGGGGTTACGGCGCGGCGCTGCTGCGGGCGGGGACGCCATGTCCGCGCTCGTCGCCGACCGGCTCGCCGACGTGCTATTCGCGCCATCGCGCGACGCCGTCGCCGCCCTCAAGGCCGAGGGCGTGGTGGAGGAGCGCATCCAGTTTGTCGGCAGCGTGCGCGTCGATGCGCTGCGTTGGGTTCTGGAGCGAAGCCCCGCGCAGGTGACGACCGGATACATCTTGGCGCGGCTGCAGGGCAGCGCGGGTGAGGTCGCCGCGGCGCTGGCCGAGCTGGGTCGCCTCGTACCCGTCATCACCGCGCCCGACGCCTATCGCGAGCGCGTCGGTCTCGTGGCGGGGGCGGCGCTCGTCATCACCGACAGCGACGACCTACAGGAAGAAACGAGCTACCTCGGCGTCCCCTGCATCACGCTGCAATCCGACACGGACCATCCCGCCACCTGTCAGCACGGCACGAACCGCCTGGTCGCGGCAGGGCGAAATACCCTGCTGGCGGCCGCGGACCGGGCGCTATCGCGGCGGCCTCCCGCGCGCCCCCTGATCGAGCGGTGGGACGGGCGGGCCGCGGATCGCATCGCGCGCGTGCTGTGTGAGGGCGTGGAGTTTCCGGCGGAGCAGGAGTCGATCGCGGCGGCGCCGCGCGGTCGGCGGGCGATGGCGCTGCCCCAAATGGCGTGACAGACAGCGGGACGTCTCACTCACTTTCAAGCGGAGGACGTATGCGACTGCGTACGCGGCTGAGCGTCGTAGCGGCTGTGATCACCGCGGTCGGGTTGGGCGGTGCGTGTCGCGACCCCATCAGTCATGTGACGCCGGAAGCGGTTTCCCCCGGACTCGCATCCCTGATCGGCGCGACCACCGATCCGGTTTTCGTAGTGGTACAGTTCGACGAAGCGGCGACGACCGCGGACGCCCTCGCGGGCAGCATCAAGGCGCTCGGCGCGGGTGCGCGGGCGTTGCGGCAGCTGCCCTTCGTCGGCGCGCTGGCGACTCCGACCCAGGTGAACGCCATCGCCGCCCTCCCAGGTGTGCTTCGCGTCTCGGAGAACCGGCAGTTGCGGTGGTTGGGCAGCGGCTCCCGGGCGTCGGTGCTAGCGCTTCTCGACCAGAGTGTGCCGACGATCAAGGCCGACCAGGCGCGCACGCGCTTCGGCGTGAGCGGCCGCGGCATCGGCGTGGCGATTCTCGACAGCGGGATCGACGGCTTGTATCAGCACGACGTGCAGTACCCCAGCCGCACGGTGCAGAATCTCAAGATTATCGCCAATGGGCCGGACCTCGTCTGCTTCGAAAACCTCCCCTGTCCCGGATCGATCTACGTCGAGAACCTCGCCAACAGCGAGACGTCGGTCGGACATGGCACGCACGTCTCGGGGATCGCCGGCGGCAATGGGGTGATGTCGAACGGCCTGTACACGGGCGTCGCACCCGGCTCGAACCTGATCGGGATCGGCACGGGTGACGTGCTGTTCATCTTCTGGGCGCTGGCGGGCTTCGATTACATTCTGCAGAACCAGGATCGCTACAACATCAAGGTCGTGAACAACTCGTGGGGCACGTCGGGCACCTTTGATCCCGCCGATCCGATCAACGTGGCGAGCAAACGGGTGCATGACCGCGGAATTACCGTGGTGTTTGCGGCAGGGAACGACGGGCCCGGCGAGAACACGTTGAACCCGTACAGTGTGGCGCCCTGGGTGATCGGCGTGGCAGCGAGCTGCTCGCTCACTGACTCGCTCGCGCGGGCCACGCACTGCCTGCCCGGCGGGATGCTCGGCGACTTCTCGTCACGCGGGATCCCCGGCGATCCGGTGTACCATCCCACCGTCACGGCTCCCGGCGTACATATCGTCTCGACGCGGGCGTCCACTGGCACCGTGTTGAACACCAGCGACGCGCCGCACGATTTCGATCTCACCTCGTCGTGCGATCTGCGTACGGAGTTCGCGCCGTTCTACACGTGCGCCAGCGGTACGAGCATGGCGACGCCGCACGTCGTGGGCGTCGTGGCGTTGATGCAGGAGCGCGCCGGGGGTGGGCTGACGCCCGATCGGGTGCGGAGCCTCCTCATTCAGACGGCCGCCCCGCTCGCGGGCTACGCCGAGTTCGAAGTGGGCGCGGGGCTCGTCAATGCACTCGAGGCGGTGCGGCGCTCGCGCTGAGAACGAGTCGTCGCTGTAGACCAGACGCCCGGGCCGTTGCGCCCGGGCGTCTCTCATTTGGTGCGCCTGCGCGCCACTGCAGCCCTGCCACGTTTTCCAGAGTGTTGTCGCTTCGCGAGTTAGAGGCTATGGCGTTTGGCATTGCGTTTGCTTTTTCGTCACCCCGCAGGCCACACCAACATTCGCGGAGGCGAACGCTATGGTCAGAATGAAAAGCCTCGCGCTGCTCGCGGCTCCGATCGGAGTCGCCCTGGTCGTGTGGAGTTGCGACCCGCAGCGGAGCGCGGTGGCGCCGATCATCGGCACGCCGCTCGCGCATTTCCACGAGTTCCAGTGCACGCCCTTCAAGATGACCGGCGGAGGCCGGATCGATTACCCACCCGGAACGGCCGAGAAGAATCCCCCAGCGAGCCATAGGTACGAGACCTTCGGCGCCCATGTCATGGATCAGGATGGGGACTGCGTGGCGGACCAGGGCGCCTTGGAG
>DATHDT010000322.1:0-3986 GCA_035318905.1 Gemmatimonadales bacterium
TAACACCGAGCCTTCGCTCGGTTAACTTTCCCTCATGCCTTTTGAACTCGTCTCGCCGTATCAACCGGCGGGAGACCAGCCGCGCGCGATCGCCGAGCTGAAGGCGGGGTTCGCGCGCGCCGACCGGTATCAGACGCTGCTGGGCGTCACCGGTTCCGGCAAGACGATGACGATGGCGCACGTGATCGCGCACCTGGGGCGTCCCACGCTCGTCCTCTCGCACAACAAGACGTTGGCCGCCCAGCTGTATGGCGAGCTGAAAGCCTTCTTCCCGAAGAACGCCGTCGAATTCTTCATCTCGTACTACGACTACTATCAGCCCGAGGCCTACGTGCCGGCGACGGATACGTACATCGCCAAGGACTCCTCGATCAACGACGACATCGACCGGCTGCGGCTTCGGGCCACGTCGAGCCTGATGGAACGCGAAGACGTCATCATCGTCGCGAGTGTCTCGGCGATCTACGGCCTCGGCGACCCGGAGGCGTACCGCCGCCTGCTCGTCACCGCGCAGAAGGGGGAAACCCGCGGTCGTGACGCGCTCCTCGCCGACCTCGTGGGCATTCAGTACCAGCGCAACGACGCCGCCTTCGAGCGCGGCACCTTCCGGGTCCGCGGCGACACGGTCGAGGTCTACCCCGCCTACGACGAACAAGCCGTGCGCATCGAGCTGTGGGGCGACGAGATCGAGCGGATCGCGAAGATCGACCCGCTCACCGGCAACGTGATTACGCAACTCGATCGCTGCGCGATCTACCCGGCCACGCACTTCGTGACGCAACGGCCCACCATCGAGCGCGCCGTGACGGCGATCCGCGCCGAGCTCCAGGACCGGCTCGTCGAGCTGCGGGCACAGAACAAGCTCGTGGAGGCGCAGCGGCTCGAGTCCCGGACCAACTTCGACGTCGACATGCTGCTCGAGGTGGGGCGCTGTACCGGGATCGAGAATTACTCCCGCCATCTCACGGGGCGGCAACCCGGCGAGCGCGCCGCCTGCCTGCTCGACTACATCACGGGCGACTATCTGTGCATCCTCGACGAGTCGCACCAGTCGCTGCCGCAGCTCGGCGCGATGTACGAGGGCGACCGCTCGCGCAAGCAGACGCTCGTGGACTACGGGTTCCGCCTTCCCTCGGCGCTCGATAACCGACCCCTCAAGTACGCGGAGTTCATGGAGCTGGTCCCGCGCATCCTCTTCACGTCCGCGACGCCGGGCGAAGCGGAGTTGCGGCTCTCGAGTGGTGTCGTGGTGGAACAGATCATCCGTCCGACCGGGCTCGTGGATCCCGAAGTCATCATCCGGCCCGTGGCGGGGCAGGTGGACGATTTGCTGAACGAGATTCGCCTGCGCGAGAAGAAGAACGAGCGCGTGCTCGTGACGACGCTCACGAAACGTATGGCCGAGGACCTGACCGACTACCTCCAGCAGCACGGCGTCCGCGTGCGCTACCTCCACTCCGAGATCGATGCCATCGAACGCGTGGACATCATTCGCGGATTGCGGCTCGCCGAATTCGACGTCCTGGTCGGCATCAACCTGCTGCGCGAGGGTCTCGACCTCCCCGAGGTGTCGCTCGTCGCGATCCTCGACGCCGACCAGGAAGGGTTCCTGCGGTCCGATCGCTCGCTCATTCAGACGGTCGGACGGGCCGCGCGCCACCTGAACGGGAAGGCCATTCTCTACGCCGATCGCGTGACCGGCTCGATGGAACGGGCGCTGAGCGAGATGAACCGGCGCCGCGTCACGCAGGTGGCGTACAACGAGGAGCACGGCATCACGCCGCGGTCCATCGTCAAATCCATCGGCGACATCCGCTTCGTCACGCGCGTGGCGGACGCGCGCACCGCCAAGCCCGCCGAAGGAGGCGTGAAGCGGCCCGCCGACGCCAAGGAGCGGGAAGCGCTCATCCGCTTGCTGGAACAGCAGATGCAGGCCGCTGCGGAGGAGCTCGATTTCGAGCTGGCGGCCGTGCTGCGCGACCAGGTCCTCGAGCTGAAGGCCGATGCGCCTCTCCGCGGACGCGCTCAGCCGGTTCGGTGAGGGTCTCGGCGCCCAGCTCGAGGCCCCCGTGGTGATCGGTCTCTCGGGGGAGATGGGCAGCGGCAAGACCACTCTCGTACAGGCCATGTGCCGCGGCCTCGGCGCGCGCGCCGTCGCGACAAGCCCCACGTACGCGCTCGTCCACCACTACGAGGCCGGCTCCACGCCTGTCTATCACGTCGATTGTTATCGCCTGAAACACCCCGACGATGCGCGCGACCTGGGCTTCGACGATATGATCCGCGAACGCGCCATCGTGTTGATCGAGTGGCCCGAGCGCGCGGGTCCCTGGGCACCGCCGCTCGACCGCCATTTCCGACTCGCGCACGATCCCGATCCGGCCATCCGTGTCGTTGAGGAGGGATCGTGACGGGCCCCTGGCTCGCGATCGACACGGCCACGGACATCGCGAGCGTCGCGCTCGGCTCCGCCGACCGCGTCCGCGGAGTGCGGTCGGTGCGCGGGGCGCGCCAGCACGCGGCGCAGATCGTGCCGCTGGTGGATCAAGTGCTCACGATGACGGCCGTCCGCGTCCGCAATCTTGGCCTCGTGATCGTCGCCGACGGGCCGGGGAGCTTCACGGGACTGCGAATCGGGTGGGCAGCCGCCAAAGGCCTGGCGCACGACGCCGCGATTCCGCTCCGGACCATACCATCGTTGATGGGCGCCGCCCACGCGGCCGCGCAAGGCGAGGTCGGTCCTGTCGCGGCGTGTTTCGACGCGCTCCGCGGCCAGGTGTTCGGGGCCGTGTACGCCTTCCCACCAGGTCGCGTCGAGACGCTCGTCGCGCCGGGTCTGTTCACGATCGAGAGCCTCGCGCATGCTACGCCGGTCCGGCCCCTGGTCGCGGTGGGGGACGGCGCGCAGCATTACGCCGACGCGGTCGTCGTCTGGACGGGCCGCGCGCCGCTGAGCCTCGAGGCGGTCCCCCCGGTGGCGAGTGCCCTCCTCGCTTTGGCGGGCCGCGATGGTGCGTCCCGGTCCCTGGACGACCCGGCGACCGCCGAACCGCAGTACGGTCGCCCCGCAGAAGCGCAGGCCAAATGGGAGGCACACCACGGTCGGCCGCTCCCGCATTCGCCCCGCTGAAGCCGCCGACGTGCCGGCGGTCCACGCCATCGAACAGGCGTCGTTTACCGATCCCTGGTCGGCGCGCGACTTCCGGGAGTGCGTCGCGTCGGAGGTGGTGTTCCTGGTCGCGACGGATTCGGGCGACGTTGCCGGCTACGTGATCGCGCAGGACGCCGCGGACGAAGGAGAAATCCTGAACCTCGCCGTGGCGACGGGCCGGCAGCGCCGTGGCGTCGGCCGCGAGCTCGTGGAGCGCGCGCTGGCGGCGCTCGGGGACCGTGGAGTGGAGCGCGTCTTCCTCGAAGTTCGGCAATCGAACGCCGCGGCGCGCGCCTTGTACGCATCGCTCGGGTTTGGCGAGGTCGGGCGCCGGGCCCGTTATTACCGTCGTCCAGTCGAGGACGCGATCGTCTTGAGGGCTGCCATTCCTGCAGACGGAGGTGATGCGTAACTTCGCTACAAGTGGCGTATCTTTGATTGACAGAATAACTTGCGATTCATATACTGTGGGGCACCTTGGGCCCCCAACCCGCGCTAAGCGTCGGAGGTCGTTGTGAGCCGCAGTCTCAACAAAGTCATGATTATCGGGAATCTGGGGGCCGATCCCGAGGTGCGCAGCACGAATAACGGGTCCCGGGTGGCCACTCTGTCGGTGGCGACGAGCCGGCAGTGGAACTCGCAGAGCGGCGAAAAGCAGGAAAAAACCGAGTGGCACCGGGTCATCTGTTGGAATAACAAAGGGTCCGGCCTGGCGGACATCGCCGAGAAGTACCTCAAGAAGGGTGACAAGGTCTATATCGAGGGGCGGGTCGAATACCGCACCTGGGAAGATAAGGAGAAGCAAACGCGCTACGTCACCGAGATCATTGCGCGC
>DATHDT010000323.1:0-2291 GCA_035318905.1 Gemmatimonadales bacterium
GAAGACCAGCATCTCGACCAGCAAGAACCCCATCGTCGCGCCGGTCGCCTGGGGCCCCCCCCCGCCGAAGTAGATCGCGGCCCACGGGATCAGGAAGACGGTCTCGATGTCGAACACGATGAACAGCATGGCCACGAGGTAGAACTTCACGGAGAAGCGCTCGTGGGCGGAGCCGAGGGGCGGCATCCCGCTCTCGTACGGCCGGTCCTTCACGTCGGTGGGCCGGCGCGGGCCCAGAAAATGCGACCCGACCACCATCGTCAACGCGGCGACGACGGCGAGACCGAAGAGCATGAGGAACGGGATGTAGGGCTGCATCGCGCTCGTGAAATAATTCACTTGTGGGTTGTTGGAAGCTATATTGCGCCCCCATGTCCATCAAGTCCGATCGCTGGATTCGGCGCATGGCCCGCGAGCACCACATGATCGAACCTTTTGCCGACGCCCAGGTGCGCGCCGGCGTCATCTCGTACGGCGTGTCGTCGTATGGATACGACATGCGCGTGGCGCAGGAGTTCAAGATCTTCACCAACGCGCTCTCGGCGATCGTCGACCCGAAGGCGTTCGATCCCAAGTCGTTCGTCGAATTCACGGGGCCCGTCTGCGTCGTGCCGCCCAATTCCTTCGCCCTCGCCCGTTCGGTCGAGTACTTCCGTATCCCGCGCAACGTCCTGACGATCTGCGTCGGCAAGAGCACCTATGCCCGTTGCGGCGTCATCACGAACGTGACGCCGTTCGAGCCCGAGTGGGAGGGACACGTGACGCTCGAGATCTCGAACACGACGCCCCTCCCCGCCAAGATCTATGCGGACGAGGGGATCGCCCAAGTGCTTTTCTTCACGGCGGATGAAGGCGATGAATGCGAGGTCAGCTACAAGGACAAGAAGGGGAAGTACCAGTCGCAGCGGGGAATCACGCTGCCGAAGCTGTAGCTTTCCTCGACCCGGCGGTGGTAATCACGGCCGTCACCACGACCAGAATCACGATGTCCGGAGTCCACCCGAGCTCGGTCTTGGGCACCGCCATCTGCAGGAAATACATCACAAAATCGAACGCCCCAATGGCGAGGCTGAGCAGCACCGTGTAGTTCAAGCTCCTCCCCAGCTGCGCCAGCACGCTCCCGGTCACCAGCGCCACCGCCCCCTGCCCCGCCGCGATCGCCAGCGCCGTCACGATCCCCTGGACCAGGTTCTGGATCACCGCGGATCTGCCAGGGTTGAAGGCGAAGAACCACGTGTGGATCAGCGCGACGACGCTGCCGGCCAACGCCGCGCATATCGTGGCCCAGATCGCGTAGTAGACAACCACGCGCATGCGGTCGCTGGTGTCCGTCATCGCAATGCCGCTGCCGCTTCGACCAGCGCCGCGCGCGCCTGATCGATGCGCGTGACGAGGTCCGCCAGCTCGCGTTCGACCGCTGCCGCATCCGCGTACCGGATCGCCTCGTTCACCGTCGGGAATGCCATCGTCGCGTATCCGTTGTCGACGTCCGACGCGAATTGGAGGCTGCGATACCAGGGGCGGCTCACGAGCCCTTCGGGCCGCGTGAGCCGGCGCTCCACCTGCATCAACGCCTGATTGACGCGCGTCGCGCGCGCCGAGTCGATCGTGGTCGCCGCGGCGCGGGCCGTGTTGAACACACGCGCGACGCCGGTGAACCGGTCCAGGGCGTCCCTCAGCCCCTGGGTGCTGACGGTCCACTGCTTCTTCGTCAGACCGGAGTCGAGCTGCGACACGAGCGCGCTCATCTCCACGCCAAACGACGCGTAGTCGAGCGGCAGAATGTCTGAATTCGCGAGGCGCCCCAGGATGACGCTGACGAGCTGCGCGCCGGCCTTGTGCGCGGCGTACTTCGGATCCCCGAACTTCGTCATCCAGTCGTACGAGTCGTACATCGAGTGATAGATGCCGTCGGGACCATCGAATCCGATCCCCGCCGCCGGAATGCCGATGTGGTGGTAGAACCCCGCGAAATCAGAGCCGCCCCCCAGGTTGCCGAGCGTCAGGGCCGTCGTGTCGCCCTTGTTGTCGCGCAGCCAGACGTCGTAGACGCTGCCCGGACCCGTCGGATCGGGGACGACGCGCGCCGCGTCGCGGATGAGCGGCTTGAGCGACGGCGAGCCGGCCCCGCTGAAATCGGGGCCCGAAAACGTCCCGTCCTCGTTGATGTACGCCACGACGTGCGCGCGCAGCGAGTCCTCGAGCTCCTCGACCCACTCGGTCGAGCCGATGAGGCCCCACTCTTCGGCGTCCCACGTAGCGAACAGGATCGTGCGCGCCGGACGCAGCCC